>JASJKW010000173.1:0-6824 GCA_037621305.1 Pseudomonas sp. | reverse complement strand
GGCTGGGATATGCCGCAGCTGTGCCACATGCCGCTGCTGCGCAACCCGGACAAGAGCAAACTGTCCAAGCGCAAGAACCCGACCAGCATCATCTTCTATCAGCGCATGGGCTACCTGCCCCAGGCGTTGCTCAACTACCTGGGCCGTATGGGCTGGTCCATGCCGGATGAGCGTGAGAAGTTCTCTCTGGACGAAATGGTTGAGCATTTCGACATCCAGCGGGTGTCACTCGGCGGCCCGATTTTCGATGTGGAAAAACTCTCCTGGCTGAACGGGCAGTGGATTCGTGATCTGCCGGAGCAGGAATTTGTCGATGCGGTCCAGAGCTGGGCACTCAACAGCGACTATCTGCGTCCCCTGGTGCCGCTGGTGCAGAGCCGTGTTGAAACCTTCAGCGACCTGATCCCGCTGGCGGGCTTCTTCATGACCGGCAAGTTGGACCTCAACCCGGCCCAGTTTGCGCACAAGAAACTGTCCCAGGACGAAGTGCGTCAGGTATTGCAATTGTTGTTGTGGAAGCTGGAAGCGCTGCGTCAGTTGGACAAGGATGGCATCACTGCCAATATCCAGCAGGTTGCCGAAGGCCTGCAGCTCAAGCTGCGCGATCTGATGCCGCTGCTGTTTGTGGCCATTACCGGCCAAGCCAGTTCAGTCTCGGTACTGGATGCCATGGCGCACCTGGGGCCGGACCTGACCCGCTTCCGCCTGCGCCAGGCACTGGAGTTGTTGGGTGGGGCGTCGAAAAAGGAAGTGAAGGCCTGGGAGAAGCTGTTGGCGGATTTCGCCAGCGCCCAGTGATTTCGCACTGATTTGCCTTAAGTCGCTGTTTTATTAAATTATTTGTTGACAGATTTTGGTGATAGACCTAATATGCGCCCCGTCCAGAAGACGGGGCTATAGCTCAGCTGGGAGAGCGCCTGCATGGCATGCAGGAGGTCTGCGGTTCGATCCCGCATAGCTCCACCAATTTTTTGGTCATTGCTTTGCGATGACCTGTTTTACACTAGCCGGTATGCACCTCGTGCATATCAGGTGATGAAACGATAGCAGTATCGTTTCGAGAAGGGTTTGCGTCCCCTTCGTCTAGTGGCCTAGGACACCGCCCTTTCACGGCGGTAACAGGGGTTCGAGTCCCCTAGGGGACGCCATTATTTACCGACACTCCGGTGTTGGGGTCGAAAGACCACGGGGCTATAGCTCAGCTGGGAGAGCGCCTGCATGGCATGCAGGAGGTCTGCGGTTCGATCCCGCATAGCTCCACCATTTTTTAAGGGCCGACACTTGTTGTCGGCCCTTTTTTTTGCCCGCAGGTTATAATTGCTTCCAAAATCGTCTTGGGAGTCACCTTGCTGGAATCATTGCAAAGCGCAGCGCAGTATCTCAAGCAAGCCAGGGTCGGGCCGGCAGGAAAATGTTTGCCTCTGCTGCTCGAAAAGGCGTTCTATTGAGCCTTGAGCTCTTGATTCGGAGGAGGGCACGGTATGATCCAGTTCACTGGCGGCTGCCTCTGTGGTGATGTTCGTCTCACAGCAATCGGACAGCCGAACCGCGTCGGCATCTGTCACTGCCTCGACTGCCGCAAACACCACGGCGCGCTATTTCATGCCTCCGCTATTTTTTTGGAAGATGCCGTCACCGTAACTGGCGAAACACGCGAATATCAGGAGCGATACTTCTGCCCACGCTGTGGCTCCTCGGTGTTCTCACGCACCGCAGATGAAATAGAAGTGAATCTGGGCTCGCTGGATGCGTCTGATCAACTGCAACCGACTTATGAGCTCTGGAGCATCCGGCGGGAGAGTTGGTTGCCGGCTTTCCCACTTAACGAGCGTTATGCGCGGGATCGCTAACGGGTTCGGGTGAATCTGGAGCAAGGAACTCTGTAGAAGGTTGTCCATCCGCGTTGTGCTGCAGAATGCGCGCCGGCCGGCCTTGTGCGTCCAACAGGAGCTGCCCGATACCCGCGCCATTCCATAAACGTTCGCCATGCTGGCGCTGATCAGGCAGGCGCGGGCGTATCTGCAGGTCCCGCCGCTGGGTAAACCAGTTCAGTGGTGAGCGCGGTGAGTACAGCCAGCGGTTGAGCCGATCCAGCCAGTCGAGTAGCCGCCGCGGAAATTCATTCTTGATCCCGCTGCTGGTGATCTGCCAGATATGCGGCACCTGATCCCGGTCACGAACCTGCACATCGTAGACGAAGGAATAATGCACATCGCCCGACAGAACCACGTAATTACCCGGGGTACGGGAATGGCGAAAGATATTGAGCATCACGCTGGCGGAGCCGCGATGCGCCATCCAGTTCTCGGCATCGACGGTCAGCGCGTGGCCGGCAAAGGTGCATATCCGTTGTATGACCTCGATCAGCTTGACGCCAAACATGGGCGTCGGCGAGACGATCACCGCCGCCGTTTCATCCAGCAATTCATGCTGCAGCTCGGTCAGCGACTCCCAATCCATCAAGCCAGAAGGGTGGCTGGGTGAGCGCCGGTTGCGCCAGCGACGCGTACGGGTGTCGAGCACTATGACGGTAGGCTGGGTGCGTAATACGTAGTCCCACTGATTGAACGAGAGCAGCTGGCCAATCAGCGCATCCTGTGCGCTAGCGTTGAGTCGATCACCCTCATCGAGTGCGATAGTCAGTGAGTCCATATCGTCGAGCAATGCGCCAAAGGCATCGGGCCGGTTTCCCCAGCCCTGGCACAGCATATAGGCCAGCAGGGCATTGCCCACGATGCGCCGTGAGAAGGGGTGTCCGTACGCGGTGCTTTCCCACTTCGCCGAGAGATTCCAGTCGTCAGTGATGTCGTGATCATCGAAGATCATCAGTGTCTGGATATGGGCGAACAAGCGGGCGGCCTTGGGCAGGTCGCTGCAGAAACCCCGCAGGGCTTCGGTCTCGCGATGCCAGTGTTGCACATGCTCGGTATCCAGCTCGGGCATCGACGGCTCGGGTATGAGCTGCCATGGCACCGGCGACCACGCCAACAGGTACAGGGCCATCACCTCGGCCAGCGTCACCAGATGGTTATGCGCATTGGCTGTGGTGAAGATCGGTTTTTCCACTCCACCAAAGAATCGCTCGCGCAGCGCCTCGTTGGATTTGAATGCGGGCAGCAGATCTTCGCGGCGGTAATAACTGGCGGGGTGGCCGTACAGCTCCTCACTGTCCGCGACGACCGCCCCCTCCAGGTGCTCGCCATAAAGACCGAGGCGCCGGATCAACGCATGGATCGCTGCCAGCATCGGGCCGGCCACGTCATCGGCATACACCTGATCGCCGCTCAGCATCAGCAGGGCAGGGCGTGCGTTGGCCTCGTCGATGCGCTCGGCCAGCAGGCAATCGGCGCGGGCAAGCCCATCGCGCGACGGATGGTGCGGCTTGCGGCATGAGCCATAGAGAATGTCATCCGCGCGGCTGCGCAACACCAGACTGGGTCGCGTCGCGCCAGCATGGAGCAGGTGTGGCGCCCATTGCGCGATCCTGGCTTCGCTGCCGTCACTCTGCGTCACTATCAGGTCGTAATGAATCAGAGTGTCCTGCGGCAGTGGCTCGGGCAGGTGCACATCGATCAAGTGCAGGCAGGCATGGCGGCCTATGGGAATGACGCGACAACAGGTGGCGTCCAGCTCAACTTGGGTAACTGAGCCGCCGCTTGGCTCAAGCAGTAATGTCAGGCTGAGCGGCGCACTACCAACAAGCCACAACACAAGGCGGTCCGGCTCAAGGCGGCGGAGGATAGGGCCGGCAAGTACTGACGGGAGGGGATTGGACGTTGGGAGTTTGATCATTGGGAATAGGGTAGTCGATTGGGGGAGGGCTGGAACAGCGTGGCAGGACCAATCAAGGACTTTGTCCGCCATATTTAGTTCAGAGTCCGACGGACGGACACCACGATCAATATGTTACCGGCGTACTTCATGACTAGAATTCAGAAATCATTCCTGCTACTCATGGAGCAGCCCAAAATGGTCAGCAAAAATACAATCTGCCTCTGGTACGACGGCACCGCATTGGATGCTGCGACCTTCTACGCCCAAACCTTCCCCGACAGTGCGGTTGGAACCATCCTTCGCGCTCCTGGTAATTATCCCGCGGGCAAGCAGGGCGATGTGCTGACGGTCGAGTTCACGGTAATAGGTATCCCTTGCCTCGGGCTTAACGGAGGGCCGGCATTCACACCCAGCGAGGCTTTCTCGTTCCAGGTCGCAACCGACGATCAGGCTGAGACGGACCGCTTGTGGAATGCCATTGTTGATAATGGCGGACAGGAAAGCGCATGTGGCTGGTGCAAGGACAAATGGGGGCTGTCGTGGCAGATCACGCCTCGCGTACTGACTGAAGCCATTGCTCACCCAGACCCCGCGACGGCCAAGCGCGCGTTTGAAGCGATGATGGGTATGCGGAAGATTGATATTGCTGTGATTAAAGCAGCGGGGCGCGTGAGATAAGGCCCCTGGCGTGAAGCCAGGGGATGAGGCAGGGCGACCGCGCGATCAGAAGCGGTAGTTCACCCCCAGCGTCAGGGTACGGCCCGGTGCTGGCTGGCGACCCTCGGGACTGGTGTCGATGCCGCGGAAGTAGTACTGGCGGTCGAACAGGTTGCTGATGCCGGCCGAGGCGGTCAGCACGCTCTGGTCCTGCAGCTTGAACTCGCGCTCAATGGCGGTGTTCCAGATCCAGTAGGCGGGCAGCTCACCTACTGAGGCGCTGGCGTTCTCCTCGGCGCTGTTGGCGTCGTCGGTATAGGCGCTGCTGACATACAGTCCGTCGAGGCTGTAGGCCCAGTGCTCGGCGAAGCGATAGCGGCCATCGACGGTGAGCTGGTGCTTGGAGCTGTACGGCACCTCGTTGCCTTTGAAATCGCCGGTGCGCAGCTCGGCATCAAGGTAGGCGTAGCCGGCGTGCAGATCGAGGGTTGGCAGCGCGGCCGGGGTCCAGAACACCTCGGTCTCGATACCCTGGTGGCGGGTGCTGCCGAGATTCTGGAAGCGGTTGTTGGCGAACACGATCTGGTCGTCGAAGTCGATGCGGTACAGGCCGAAGTCGATGCGCAGGTTGTCCTGTGGGGTAAAGCGCACGCCGGTCTCGTAGTTGCGCGAGATTTCCGCCTGGACCACGCCATCCCTGACGATCTGGAACACCTGAGGCACCCGCAGCGAGCGCTGCGCGTTGGCGTAGACGAACCAGTCGTCGCTGGCCTGGTAGCCGATGCTCAGACCGGGCAGCCACTCTTCGGCGACGGTCTTGCGCTCGACGCCGCTGACGCCGTCGGTGTACTCCATCTTGGCGTGCTCGTAGCGCACGCCGGGGGTGATGGTCAGGCGGTCGTCGAGCAGCTTGATTTCGTTGCTCACATAGGCGGCCTGGCCCTTGGTATCGAATACCCAGTCGCGCACCACGCTGGTGGCGCCGGTGTTCAGGTTCAGACGGTCGACATCGAAATCGACGTTTTCCTTGACCAGGCGGGCGCCGAGCAGCCAGGTCTGACTGACGCTATTGCTGTCGATACCGAGGCTCAGGCGCGGCTCGCTACCCCAGACGCGGAAGTCGCGGGGCGCATCCTGCAGGGTGGCCGGCGTGGCATCCGGCGCGAAGGGCAGGCCAACGATAAAGTTTCGATAGCTGTGCTGGGCGAAGTTGGTCCAGCTGAATTCCACGTCGTCGAACGGGCCCATGGCGCCGAGGTACTGGGTATAGGTGCCCCAGACGCGGTCGCTATCGCCTTCGAAACGATCGAGCTTGCGGGTCGACTGGCGCGGGTCGTCCTTGTAGTCGGCCACGCTGAGGGCGCCGGCCAGGTCCATGTCGGCGATGTAGCGCTGCACGCCGAAGCTCAGGCTGCGAGTGTCGTCGATGTCCCACTGGCCGCGCAGGCGGTAGTTCTGCACGTCGGTCTCGGAATGCTCGCGGCCGTATTCGCCGCTGATGGTGTTGACGTCCAACTGCAGGCCGAAGTTGTCGGTCAGGCGGCCGCCGGTGCCCAGGTAGCTGTCGTACAGCTGGCGCCCGTCGGCGGCGAAGGTGACGCGCTCCTGCAGGGTGGTTTCCCACTTCTCCGGGATCGGCCGGCTGATGAAGTTGATCACGCCGCCGACGTTGTTCGGTCCGTACTGGACGGAGGCACCGCCACGCACGATGTCGATGCGATCGACCGTCGCCAGGGTCTGCGGGAACAGAGACAGGCTGGTCTGGCCATAGGGCGCCAAGGCCAGCGGGATACCGTCAGCGAGCGCCTGCACGCGGCCACTGCGGCTTTCGGAAAGCCCACGCACGGACAGCTGCGGCAGTACGCCGGTACCGGTTTCGTCGAGAATCTTCACTCCCGGGACGCGCGCCAGGGCGTCATCCAGGCCGCGCACGCTGGCCTTCTTCAGCTCATCGGCCGCGACCACGCTGCGGCTGCCCGCATAGGTGCGTACTTCTTCTTCGCTGGCGCTGCCCAGCACATCGCCCTGAATGACGAGCGGGGCAAGGGATACCGGACCGTCCTGCTTCTGCTGACGGTTGTCTTGGGTCTCGTTGGCCTGCGCGGCCTGGGCAATGGCGATGGCCAGCAGACTGGCAGTGACGCCGATACGACGGGTGATCATGCGGAGGTGAGCTCCTGATTGAGAGCCTCAGGCACAGCAGGGCAGCAGCGACGGAGCGCTGCCCATCACCTTTGGCTGAGTTGTGGGCAGAGAAGTGCCGCTCTGTTTAATAGCTTATGATAACCAAGTGCGTTAGCGGCTGAGAATTATTATCGTTTTGTAAGGTGTATGTAAAGCAGAAGGTGAGTCGGTACGTTCAGGATGGATGCGGTCTTCAAGCCGTCATTGAA
>JASJKW010000172.1:0-6573 GCA_037621305.1 Pseudomonas sp. | reverse complement strand
TAGCTGAATATTCCGCTGCCCATCCGCTGAAATAGGTTTTATAGTTCTGACTCTTCGCCTGGCAATTCCTTGATTGCCGGGCGTTTTTTCGTCCAACCGAGCTTAAGATAAGGATGCTTCATGCAGTTTGCACACCGTGCTGTTGTCCTGCCATTGGCGGGTCTTGCGATCCTGTTGTCTGGCTGTAAAGAACCGGCTGCGACGGTCACCCCGGTGGTGAGTGAGGTGCCCGCAACCTTGTCTGGCGAGCTGTCCAGCCAGAGCCCGCTCAACCTGAACGATGGTTCCCGTCATCAGAGCTTCGATCTGCAACTGCAAGGCGGCAGTGTCTACCGGGTGGAAACCAGTGGTGCACTGAGTCAGCCGGTACTGTTGCTGTTGTCGGAGCAGGGTGAGTTGATCAGCGGCCCGCGTAACGAGGCGCTGTTTCTACAGCCGGAAAAAGATGGCGTTTACCACCTTGCCGTCAGTGGTAAAAGTGCCAGTGATTTCGGGCCTTTCCGTGTTGAGCTGAGTACGGGTGAACTCACCAACGAGGGTGGGTTGGAACTGGGTGCCGAGATCCTCGGGCAGCTGCAGGCCAGCACTGTGAACAATGGCAATCAGTACCGTCTGCAGGTCGCAGAGAAAGGGTTGTACGAGCTGGTGATGCGCTCTACGGAGTTCGATACCGTACTGAAACTGCGTGGCAAGGGGCTCAACCGAACCGATGACGACGGCGCTGGCGGGACCGACTCGCGTGTCTTGACGATGCTGCCCGAGGGAAACTATCAGTTGATTGCCGGGGGCATCGATACCAGCAATGAAGGGATCTACAGTCTGAGCTTCAAGCGCTGGGAAATGCCTGAAGGGGTGACCCTCGGCGATGGCGATGCGCTGAATCTGGGCGAAGAAACCACCGGTATGCTGACCGGGCAACCGCAGACCTATCGGCTGCTTGTCGAGCAGTCCGGCCTGCTGCAGATCAGCATGCAGTCGGATGATATTGATAGTCTTCTGGAACTGACTGGAGCGGGTATCAGTGCGCGTGACGATGACAGCGGTGGCGGCCATGACGCTCTGCTGAGCGTGCTGGTCGAGCCGGGCAGCTACCGCATCAATGCCGCGCAGCACGGTACCGGTGAAGGGATCTTCACCCTGCGTACCGAGCTGACCGAAGTGGCTCAGCTCGGTGATCGTATTGCTCCGGACGAAACCCGTGTGGGGCGTCTGACCGAGGGTCAGCCGACCACCGTCAGGCTTCACGTAGAGCAGGCTGGCCGTTACCGGATCACCCTGCGTTCAGCGGATTTCGATGCGATGCTGGGTTTGCAAGGAGCAGGGCTGGAAGAAATGGATGATGACAGTGCTGGCGGTACCAATGCCCAGTTGGAGTTGTATCTGGAAGCGGGTGAGTATCAGCTGATCAACAACACCTTCGGCAACGAAGGCGCCGGCAGTTTCGTGTTGTCAGTCAGCGCACCGCTCTGAAATCGGGTATCAGCCAACTCTCTCATAAGGGACTATGCTGGTGTCTTGCGGGGGTGTGATCCGTCCACCCCCGCATCATCAGCTACCGATGAGGAGACTCGACATGAAGCTGTATTACAGTCCCGGAGCCTGTTCGCAGGCGGTCCACATCGTACTCAATGAGGGTGGGTTTTCCTTCGACAAGGAGCAGGTCGATCTGGCCAGCAAGAAAACCGCCAGTGGCGGCGACTATACCAAGGTCAATCCGAATGGCTATGTGCCTGCGCTGGCTCTGGATGGCGGCGAAACCTTGACTGAGGCAGCCGTTATCCTCGGCTATCTGGCGGATCAGGTGCCTGATCGAAAGCTGGCACCGGCGTCCGGCAGCATGGCGCGTTATCGGCTGCAGGAAAAGCTCAATTTCATCACCACTGAACTGCACAAGAACTATGGCCCGCTGTTCAATCCGAGCATGCCGGAAGAGTGGCGGGGGCAGGTCAAGGCGACGCTGGCTCGCCGCCTCGATTATATCGCCGGGCAACTGGAGGGCAAGCAGTATCTGATGGGCGATGACTTCACCGTGGCCGACGCCTATCTGTTCACCATTCTGGGCTGGAGCAAGATGCTGAAGGTCGACTTGTCGCCCTGGCCGGTGCTGAGTAGCTACACCAGTCGTATTGCTGAACGTCCGGCGGTGCAGGCCGCGTTGAAGGCTGAGGGGTTGATTGGCTGAAGAAGGTGCTGTTACTTGTCAGTGGTTTTTTGGCCGCCAGAACGGGCGGTGGAGTCTTGCTGTTCTGTCTGCTCGCGCTCTGCCAGCTCATCCAGCTGGCAGAGCGTGCATTCGCCATCATCGGGATGGCTGCTTTCCACATAGCGCACACGGCGATGTGCCGACTGGCGGTCGGCACTGATCCGATAACGAGGACGGTCGCCGGGTGTGCTCTGCTTGGTCATCAGCTGTTCAGCAACTCACGGCCACGCTGCACGGCAGCCAGTACCTGCGCTGGTGCCGTACCACCGATATGGTCGCGGGCGTTTACCGAGCCTTCCAGCGTCAGGACTTCGAACACGTCCTGCTCGATCTGATCGCTGAAACGACGCAGCTCATCCAGGCTCATTTCCGCCAGATCCTTGCCGCTGTCCACACCGTATTTGACCGCATGACCAACGATTTCGTGGCAATCGCGGAACGGCAGGCCCTTGCGTACCAGATAGTCGGCCAGGTCGGTGGCTGTGGAGAAACCGCGTAGTGCTGCCTCGCGCATCACGTCCTCGCGGGGCTTGATCGCGGGAATCATGTCGGCGAAGGCGCGCAGGCAGTCGCGCAGGGTGTCGGCGGCGTCGAACAAGGGTTCCTTGTCTTCCTGATTGTCCTTGTTGTAGGCCAGCGGCTGGCTCTTCATCAGGGTCAGCAGGCCCATCAGATGGCCATAGACCCGGCCGGACTTGCCACGCACCAGTTCCGGTACGTCGGGGTTCTTCTTCTGCGGCATGATGGATGAGCCGGTGCAGAAGCGGTCAGGCAGCTCGATGAAGTTGAACTGAGCACTGGTCCACAGCACCAGCTCTTCGGAGAAGCGCGACATGTGCATCATCGCCAGCGCGGCAGCGGCGCAGAATTCGATAGCGAAGTCGCGGTCGGACACACCGTCCAGCGAATTGCCGGAGATGGCGTCGAAGCCCAGTAGCTCGCAGGTCAGCTGACGGTCGATGGGGTAGGTGGTGCCGGCCAGCGCGGCGCTGCCCAGCGGCATGCGGTTGACCCGTTTGCGGCAGTCGAGCAGGCGTTCACGGTCACGGCAGAGCATCTCGAACCACGCCAGCAGGTGGTGGCCGAAAGTGACCGGCTGGGCAGTCTGCAGGTGAGTGAAACCAGGCATGATCACGGCGGCATGCTGCTCGGCCTGGGCCAGCAGACCCTGCTGCAGACGTTCCAGCTCGGCGACGATGATGTCGATCTCTTCACGCAGCCACAGGCGGATATCGGTGGCTCCCTGAGCCTTGCGCGACCGGCCGGTGTGCAGCTTCTTGCCGGTGATGCCGATGCGATCGGTCAGGCGCGCCTCGATGTTCATGTGCACATCTTCCAGATCCACCTGCCAATTGAATTGACCGGCTTCGATTTCGTCCTGGATCGAACGCAGGCCATCGATGATGGTGTCGCGTTCGCTGTCGCTCAGCACGCCAACCTTTGCCAACATGGTGGCATGGGCGATGGAGCCCTGGATGTCGTGCTTGTACAGGCGCTTGTCAAAATCGACCGAAGCAGTGAAGCGGGCGACGAAGGCGTCCACCGGTTCGCTGAAACGGCCACCCCAGGATTGGTTGGTAGTCTGATCTTGGCTCATGTGTCGGATCGTTCCGCTGATATAGATGAAAAGAGGCATAGCATAGCATTTCAGGCTTGCACGATCGCGTCCTGCTGACGGACACTGCGCTGATGAATGGATTCTGGTCTTTATTGAACAAACCTCAGGCGGGAGAGGATTTTTTTCTTCCGGACCTGTGCTCGTCCGTAGCGGTATTCACCCTGGTCGTACTGGCCGAGCTGATGGTACTGGTCTGGGTGTTGGCACAACCGGCTGCGGAGGGCTTTGACTGGTTGCAGCTGGCGCTGGCGTCACTGTTCGTCCAGTGGATAGTGCTGTTATCTGCGGCGCTGTTGTGTCGCTTGCGTAGCTGGATGCGCCGTCGTCCGCTGGGCGTGGCCATCGCCTGCTGTTATGCGGTGGTGGTTGGGCTCGCACTGATATTTACGGTGCTTGCCGACTGGGTGCTCTATCAGGGCATGGCCGGCAGCCCGCCTCTGCGCATCGAGCAACTGCTGCGCCATGGCTTGATTGCATTGATCATGACCAGCATGTTGCTGCGCTATTTCTATCTGCAGCAGCAATGGCAGTTGCATGATCAGGCGGCGTTGCAGGCACGTCTGCAATCGCTGCAATCACGTATCCGCCCGCACTTCCTGTTCAACAGCCTCAACAGTATCGTCAGCCTGATCGGCAGCCAGCCGGACAAGGCGGAAAGCGCTGTGCTTGATCTATCCGACCTGTTTCGCGCCAACCTCGCTGACACCGAAGCGGTAGCGACCTGGGGTGAGGAATACCGCCTGTGCCGCGGTTATCTGCGCATTGAGCAATACCGCCTGGGCGAACGGCTTCGGGTGATATGGACGGTGGACGAGCTACCGGAAGGCCTGCCGATGCCGTTGCTGACACTGCAACCGTTGTTGGAAAACGCCATTTTGCATGGCCTGCAGCCGAGCATCGATGGCGGCTATATCAGCGTTACAGGACGCTACCTTGACGGCTGCGTGGAACTGCTGGTCTCCAATAGTTGTCCACAGCAATCGGAGCATCAAGGCGCGAGTATGGCGCTGAATAATATCCGCGCACGCCTGGCCGCCCTGTTCGGACCATCGGCCAGAGTGGAAGCGTGGCAGGACGGACCGCGCTACTTCAGCAAGCTGGTCTATCCTTGTAAGCAACCGTCCACTTAACGCACAGGAAGTCATTCAGGCATGAAAGTACTTATCGCCGATGATGAACCTCTTGCCCGAGAGCGCCTGGCCAGGCTGGTATCGGCCCTGCCGGGCTATACCGTACTGCCGGACATGGCCGCCAACGGGCAAGAGGTGCTGGAACTGGTTGAAAAATCGCATCCTGACATAGTGTTGCTGGATATTCGCATGCCGGGTATGGATGGTCTGCAAGCCGCGGCGCGGCTATGTGAGCTGAACGATGCCCCTGCGGTGGTATTCTGCACCGCCCATGGTGAGTATGCGCTGGAAGCCTTCGCGGTCAGCGCGGTCGGCTATCTGCTCAAGCCGGTACGCAGCGAGGATCTGGCTGATGCGCTGGACAAGGCGCAGAAGCTCAATCGCATGCAACTGGCCAGTCTGGGCAAGGCCGGTATCGCCAGCGAGACGCAGCAGGCGCGCAGTCATATCAGTGCTCGCACTCGCAAGGGCGTGGAGCTGGTGCCGATCGAGGATGTGCTCTACTTCGTCGCCGACCATAAATATGTGACGCTGCGCCACAGCGAGGGAGAGGTGCTGCTGGATGAGCCGCTGAAGGCGCTGGAGGATGAGTTCGGTGAGCATTTTGTGCGTATCCATCGCAACGCACTGGTGGCGCGCAGCCGTATCGAGCGCCTGCAGCGCAGCGCCATGGGGCATTTCCATCTGCACCTCAAGGGGCTTCCGGACGAGACGCTGACGGTGAGTCGCCGGCATGTGCCGGGGCTGCGCAAGCTGATGGAGGGGTTGTGATCCGGCTGCGTCATTGCCACGCGTGGATGATGGCCGAGGCATCGCGTATCATGCCTGTTGGTAGACAGCGAGAATCCCATGAGACATCTGCGAATCGCCACCCGCAAGAGCGCACTGGCCCTGTGGCAGGCCGAATACGTCAAAGCGCGTCTTGAAGAGTTACATCCCGGGCTGACTGTCAGTCTGGTTCCCATGGTCAGCCGCGGTGACAAGCTGCTGGACTCACCGCTGGCCAAGATCGGCGGTAAGGGCTTGTTCGTCAAGGAGCTGGAAGCCGCTCTGTTGGCCGATGAAGCTGACCTGGCCGTGCATTCCATGAAGGATGTCCCCATGCAGTTCCCCGACGGGTTGGGGCTGTATGTCATCTGTGAGCGCGAAGATCCGCGCGACGCCTTCGTTTCCAATGCCTATGAATCCATTGATGCGCTGCCTCAGGGCAGTGTGGTCGGCACCTCGAGCCTGCGTCGTCAGGCCCAGCTGATGGCGCGCCGCCCGGACCTGCAGATCCGTTTCCTGCGTGGCAACGTCAATACGCGTCTGGCCAAGCTGGATGCAGGTGATTACGACGCCATCATCCTGGCGGCGGCCGGTCTCAAGCGTCTGGGTTTTGATGAGCGTATCCGCAGCTGCCTGGCGCCGGAGCTGAGCTTGCCGGCGGGTGGTCAGGGTGCGGTGGGCATCGAATGCCGTAGCGAAGATACCGAGCTGCACGCCTTGCTGGCGCCGCTGAACGATCTCGACAGCGCGCTGCGGGTACGTGCCGAGCGTGCACTGAACAATCATCTGAATGGCGGTTGTCAGGTGCCGATTGCCTGTTATGCCGAGCGCGCCAATGGCGAAATATGGCTGCG
>JASJKW010000171.1:0-4600 GCA_037621305.1 Pseudomonas sp. | reverse complement strand
TCTCCGGCGTCTATTGCGCCTCGAAAGCCGCACTGCATTCACTCTCCGATGCCTTGCGCATGGAGCTGGCGCCCTTTGGCATCAGCGTGCTGACGGTGCAGCCGGGCGCCATCGCCTCGGATTTCGGCAGCAACGCCACCGCCGCGATAACCATGGCAGAAGAATCCTGGTTCAAACCCTGGGAAAAGGCCGTGCGGGCCCGAGCCAACGCCTCACAGAAGTCCACGTCCACCTCTGCACGTGATTTTGCGGTGGAACTGATGGGTTACATCAACAATCCGTTACGTCCGGAAACCGCACTGATCGGATCAGGCAGTCGCAGCATGGTGCGTCTGAAACGCTGGCTACCTGCATCGGTGCTCGAGGCACGGCTGCGCAAGCGATTCGGGTTGAACAAAGTCTAGGGTCTGTTGACGTTTCATCACGAGCCGCGTTGCTGCGCCAAATATTGCCAGGCAAGGCGCAGGATGCTGCCAATGGTTATTCCCTTGGCAAGTCCTGCAACGCGGTATGGCAATATTTGACGCGCAACCCGCAGGGACGGGCCTGTTTTTGGGCGGCGCTGCGTTACTCGTCGTTCATTTGGAATAACCAAATGTCTCTCCTCGCGCCTTGCTCCGCCCAAAAACAGGCTCCGGCGCGGTCGTGATGAAACGTCAACAGACCCTAACCTAAACAGGTACCGAAATGAAAAAACTGTCAGTGGTATTTCTGGATCAAGCGTCCCTGGATCAAGGCGACCTGGATATGCAGACACTGCATGATGCTGCCGCAAAACTGACCTTGTACCCGGCAACCACCGCAGATCAGGTCGCAGCGCGCGTGGCGGACCATCAGGTGGTCATCACCAACAAAGTGGTCATCGACGAACAGGTCATGCAGGCCTGCCCCGAGCTGAAGCTGATTCTGGTGGCGGCGACCGGTACCAATAATGTGGATCTGCAAGCGGCACAGCGACTGGGCATCACCGTCTGCAATTGTCAGGCGTATGGCACGCCGTCTGTTGCCCAGCACGCCTTGATGCTCATGCTGGTGCTGGTCACCCGCTTCGAATCCTACCGTCAGGCGGTGCGCGACGGTGCCTGGCAACGCAGCAGCCAGTTCTGTCTGCTGGATTATCCGATTGGCGAATTATCCGGGCGGACCCTGGGTATCCTCGGCTACGGCGAACTGGGCCAGGAAGTCGGACGGTTGGCCAGCGCCTTCGGCATGCGCATTCTGGTTGGTTCATTGCCGGGCCGCGAGCATCCGGATCGCCCGAATCTGGCAGAGCTGTTGCCGCAGGTGGATGTGCTCAGCCTGCATTGTCCGCTTACCGAGCAGACTCGCCATCTGATCGGCGCCGAGCAGCTGGCGCTGATGAAGCCTGGCAGCCTGTTGATCAATGCCGGGCGTGGCGGGCTGGTGGATGAGCAGGCGTTGGTCGACAGCCTGCGTAGCGGTCACCTGGGTGGGGCCGGGTTCGATGTATTGACGACCGAGCCGCCGGTGAACGGTAATCCGTTGCTCGACGATTCCGTGCCCAATCTGGTGGTAACGCCCCATAGTGCCTGGGGTAGCCGGGAGGCGCGTCAGCGTATCCTGGGGCAACTGGTGGAAAACCTGACCGATGACGAGCAGCGTGCGCGTCGTAGCGTGGCCTGAGTGAACTGACCCACAAATCGAAAGGGACCACTCATTCGGGTGATGCAGCTGACGTCAGTCATCGTTAGATTCCCGGCTTCTATCAGGAGCAGGCTTTCCCTGAGCAATTGTCTGCTACTGAGGAAGCTGCCATGGGCAAGGAACGACCGACGCGTCGCCGGCTGATCCGGAGATGGAGTTCAGCGGCTGTCACCCAGCGTGGTGCCAGTCTGCTGGAGGTGCTGATTGCGGTACTGGTGCTGGCGGTCGGGGTGTTGGGCGCCGTATCACTGCAAGTCAATGCGCTGCGCTACAACGCCAGCGCCGCACACAATACCCAGGCCAGCTTTCTCGCCTACGATATTCTTGACCGCATGCGGGCCAACGCGGACAACCTTGCCAGCTACGCCATCAACATCACTTCAACCTGTTCTGCAGGCAATGCGGGCTCGTCGATCCTTGCGGTCGATCGCCAGGACTTTGCGCACGCCGTCAGTTGTCTGTTGCCCGGCGGCTACGGCAGTGTCGTCATCAACGGTAATCGCGCTACCGTGACCGTGGGCTGGTCGGAAGAGCGCATCGTGGCCGCTGGCGGCAATACCGAATTCACCGTTTCCTCAATGATCCGGGGTGATCTGTGAGTTGCCGGGCGGGGAGCCGGCCACAGCAGGGTGTCGGGCTGGTCGAGCTGATGATAGCCATGACGCTCGGGTTGATCCTGGTGCTCGGCGTGTCGCAAATCTTCATTGCCGGCAAACAGAGCTTCGTGGTGCAACAGCACACGGCTGCGCTGCAGGAGAATGCCCGCTTCGTCCTCAGTCGAATCAGCAGGGATCTGCGTCAGGCCGGTATGTTCGGTTGCCTGGACGTGGCTCGCCTGCCAGCGGCTACGCGTGACCAGCTACCGGCAGAGTTCGCCGCTCCCATCAGTTTTTCCAATGACGTGCTCAAGGTGATTACCGCAGTGCCGGTACACGATGGCATAACGACCACCGCAACGCGGCAGGCCGCCGATTACGGCGCTCAATGGCTGCTGGCGACCAACTGCCTCGATGAGCTGCGTATCGCTGCGGAGAGCAGCAGTCTTCAGGTTGAGCCGGGTGATTTCATCATTCCCATCCGCCAGGTCGAATATCGGCTGGACCAGCACCGGGTGCAGACCCGTCTCAATGGCAAGGGCAATTTCGAGGTGCTGATTGACGACGTGGCCGGTTTCGACATGCAGTTCGGACTGGCCGCCACCTCGGCACAGCGTGCGGTCGATGGCGCTTATGTCACCAGCGTTGCCGCGGCAGACAATGAGCGTATTCGCAGCGTCCGTGTGGCCCTGAGTCTGAGTGATAACCCGACCAATACCGCCGATGGCAAGGTCCGTGTTCAGCAGTACACGCTGGTGACCGCTCTGCGCAATCGTCTGGACTGAAGGGGAGGAGCAACTCATGACCCAGGACAACCCGTGGCACCTCCAGACCGGTTCGGCGCTGATCATCAGCATGGTCTTCCTGCTGCTGATGACGATCACCGCGCTGGCTGGTATCAGAACATCCACCGGCCAGGAACGCATGGCGTTCAACGTCAAATTGAAGAATGACAGCTTCCAGGCAGCGGAAAGCAGCATGCGCCATGTCGAAGAGCAGGTTCGCCGGAATGCACTGCCATTGCCGGTGGTGGTATGCACTCGGGCCGCCTGCGGGATCCCGTCCGCGGCGCTTGATCCGGACCACCTGTCTGCTCCGGGTCCGGACTGGAGTCCGGTGCCCTCATCGGTAGCGGGCAATGGCATGGCTGCCTGGTATCGCATTGTGCGGCTGGGTGACAGTGCGGTGCCGGTCAATCTGCTCGCCGAAGCGCCAAGCACCCTGTATCGGATTTCTGTGGTCAGTCACAAGGGCCCCACACGGACGGTTCTGGAGAGTATTTATGCATTCACACGGATTTGAAGCGCATCGCCTGCCGGGTATTGCCGTCGGGCTGGCGCTGGGGCTTTTCACGGTATTACCCGCCCAGGCCTTTGCACCCTTGAGCGGACCTGTGTTGTCGGCGTCGGCGGTGGCACCCAATGTGGTGGTGCTGTTCGACAACTCGTCCAGCATGGTGATGAACAGGATCGATGGGCAGACCCGCCTGAATATCGCCCGGGATGTCACCAAGGAAGTGATTGCTGCCAACCGGGGTGTTCGGTTCGGTCTGTTCACCTTTCGCGAGGCCATGATGGGCGACCCGGGGCCGGGCGGCACGCTGCGGGTGGAGGCGGGAAGTATCGAGGCAGGCTCGACCGCGGGGGAAGCCCGCTTCAATCAGATCAACCAGGCATTGGATGCGCTGAATCCGGCGGCAAACAGCAATCTGACCTGGACGCCACTGGCTGAATCCTATTATGAAATCACCCGATACCTGCGCGGGATGCGCGCCTTCTATCCTCAAAGCCAGGCAGAAACCCAGCGCGATTCCTTCCGCAGCCCGATTCAATATCGCTGTCAGAAGAATTTCGGTCTGGTGGTGACCGATGGCCTGCCCACCTACGACAGTGAGTTTCCCGCTACGCTGGCGCTGGAACCCGACGGTAATAACCCGGCCCTGAGTGGCACTTTCAATCTGCCGGACTGGGACGGCGATGGGACAGATATCACCGCGTCGGAAGGCACTGAAGGCGGGACCTTCTATCTGGATGATATCGCGCGTTTTGCCTACGAAACCGATCTGCGCACCACAGGGACGGATCAGGCCGGGCAGAGCTGGAACGATCCGCAGTTTCCCTTGCAAAGCCTGCAAACCTATACCGTGGGTTTTGCCCTGGATGATCCACGACTCCGGCAGACCGCGACGGCCGGCAACGGCCGTTACTTCACCGCCACCGACCGGCTGCAATTGAAGGACGCCCTCAGCAGCGCACTGCAGGACATCATCGCCTCGGCAGGTTCCGGTGGTGGCGCAGTGACCGACAGTCAGCAGCTCAGCGCCGGTGTCAGCCGTTATT
>JASJKW010000170.1:0-24857 GCA_037621305.1 Pseudomonas sp. | reverse complement strand
ACAAAACAATCAGAATGACAGACGGAATCGGCGCCATGACAACTCGATGGCTCCCCATACTCTGCGCGGGAGCCATCGAAACGGTCAGCCTGCTTAGCGCAGTGACTGCTGAATGCTGCCGATGCTGCGCGGCCAGGGGTTCAGTTTGCGTAGCGACGCGGGGAGTTGCGCCGCGCCCTGCTGGGCCTGGCTACGCCCGGCATAGGCACCCTGAGTGACGACAAACCATGGCTTGCCTTCGTGCAGGGTCTCGAAGTATCCCAGATCAGCCACACCCGACTGCGCCCCGATGAAATCCACCGCAGCCTGGCGTGAACGGCTGCCCAGCAGCTGCAGGGCATACTCACTGGCAGCCCGTTGGCGATACCAGCCTGCCTGGTGATAAGCTCCGGTGTTTGTTACTGGGGCAATAGCTGGTGCCGCTACCACTGCAGGTGCCGGAGCGACGGCCTGGGGTTTGGGTTCCGACTCCGGAGCCGCAACCACCCGCGGCGCCTCTACCGGTACCGGCTCAGGCATGGCGATCGGCTCGGGCAGCTCATTCGCGCTGCTGCCAGAAGCGACTATCGCCGGCTCGCTAGCAGAAGTGCCCAGCGGTTCGGCATCAGGCTCTTCGGCTATACGTTCGAGCACATTGGCTGCGTCGTTGGGCATTTGCAGAACGGCCCCACCCGCTGTGGTATCGGTGACATCCACCGTTGCCACTTGATCAGGCAGGCTGAGGACCGTGCGCGTGGGTTCCGGATCATCACCACCCATCATCCAGGCGATGGCTACGCCGATGCCCACCAGAACCACAGCGACCAGTGAGCGCAACGGCAACGCGGCGGCTTTCTTGCGCTCCACCGGGCCTGCCGGCTCGACCGCTTCCAGCATCGCCTGTCTGGCCGCCTGGTTGATTCCGCCCGGCCAACCGCCACTCTGCTGGTGGATATCCTGGATCTGCTCGTCATCCAGCAACTCGATGCCCTGGCCTGCCGCTTCCAGGCGCTGACTCAGATAATCCCGGGTTTCATCGAGGCTGAACGGCGCCAGGTCGATCAGCTGCAGCCATACTCGGTCGGCGGGCATCTCGACCGCCTCCAGCAGCTCGGCAACCGATTCGTCCGCAAACAGAAAGACCCGCGGCGCTGCGCGTCCGCCGGACTGGCTCAGATCCGCCAACAACTGCACAGCCTCGCCATCGAGACAATGCGCGTCATCCACCACCAGGTACAATTGCATACCGGTCAGATGCAGCTGATCGGCACGCTCCAGCAGCGCCTTGGTATCCGCGACATTCAGCGCCTGGCAGATAAAGTGCGCCAGCGTCGACGCATCGGCAGCTTCCTGTCCGGAGGTGACGATGCATTGCACATTCTCCTTGTTGCAGCTGGCGACCAGCGCCTGGCGTAGCAATGTCTTGCCCGCCCCCTGCGGTCCGACCACCACCTGCACCTGCTCGGAGAAGTGCGCCATATGATGCAATTGCGCCAACACCGGCTTGCGCTTGGGCGTGAAAAATCGAAAGCCCGGCGTGCGCGCGGCGAAGGGATCATGCTGCAGCTGGTAATGATCGAGAAAATCTTCTGTTGTGCTCAATTCGCTCATGTCTGCTTCCCGTTGATCATTCATCGGCCGGCTGCCAGTACGGAGCGCAGCGCCTGTTCATCAAAGTCTGCGGTAACTACCGCTTCACCCAGCCGCTTCAACAATACCAACCGCAATTGACCATCCAGCACTTTCTTGTCGACTGCCATCAGACGAGTGAAGTCCTCTGCCGTCATATTCGTCGGTGGCGCCACGGGCAGTCCGGCGGCAGCAACCAGCGCCGTGCATCGCTGCTCTTCTTCAGCCGTCAGCCAACCAAGTGCGTGCGACAGCTGCAGCGCCATGACCATACCGGCGCCGACCGCTTCGCCATGCAGCCAGGTGCCGTACCCCTGGTGCGCTTCAATCGCATGACCAAAGGTGTGCCCCAGATTGAGAATGGCCCGCACTCCGCCTTCACGCTCATCCGCCGCCACCACGTCTGCCTTGATCGCACAGGAACGGGCAATCGCCTCGGTCACCAACTCCGGCTGCAAGGCGCGTAACGCCGGCATGTTCTGCTCAAGCCAGTCGAGGAACTCGGTATCACGAATCAGACCGTATTTGATGATTTCCGCAAGCCCAGCGCTGACTTCGCGTTCCGGCAAGGTACACAGGCTATCGGTGTCTATGAGTACCGCCTTGGGCTGATAGAAGGCACCGATCATGTTCTTGCCGGCAGGATGGTTGATACCGGTCTTGCCACCCACCGATGAATCCACCTGGGACAACAGCGTGGTGGGGATCTGAATGAAATCCACACCGCGCTGATAGCAGGCGGCAGCGAATCCGGTCATATCACCAATGACGCCACCACCCAGGGCAATCAAGGTAGTACGGCGGTCATGTCGCGCACCCAGCAAGGCATCGAATATCTGCTGCAGGGTCGACCAGTTCTTGAAAGCTTCCCCGGTAGGCAATACCACTGGCAGGACAGAGTAATCCGCCAGCGTCTGGCAGAGCCGCTGCAAATACAAGGGAGCCACGGTATCGTCCGTCACTATGCAGACCTGACGGCCAGCGATATGCGGCGCCAGCAGCTCCAACCGTCCGAGCAGATTGCTGCCTATATGGATGGGGTAACTGCGATCATCGAGATTAACGGTCAATTGCTGCATGGAACTCCCCATTGTCAGACCCGGAAACCCAGCAAGGATACATCAGTCCCCATAGCTGCGCATAAAGCCGTGGAGATCTCATGCTCGTCACACTGGATGGTGTTGCTGAATGCCTAGCTCAATTCTTCATCAAGCTGGGCCAGGATGGTATTGACCACCACTCTGGGGCCGCGCTGATCGGTGTCGATGATGAGGTGGGCGATTTCCCGGTACAAGGGGTCGCGGCGCGCCATCAGATCGCGCAACACCGTTTCCGGGTCGGCGGTCTGTAGCAAGGGTCGTTGACGATCCTTGCTGGTGCGCTGCAGTTGCTGATCGACGCTGGTGCGCAGATAGACCACCAGGCCATTGTCCGCCAGTGCCCGGCGATTGGCCTCACGCATGACCACGCCGCCACCGGTGGCAAGGACGATACCCTGTTCCTGCACCAGCTCGGTAATCATGGCTTCTTCACGCTCACGGAAACCCGCTTCCCCTTCCACATCGAAGATCCACGGGATATCGGCGCCGGTTCTGGCTTCGATTTCCCGGTCTGAATCCTTGAAGGGGTATCTGAGTTCCTTGGCAAGCAGACGCCCGATGGTACTTTTACCAGCTCCCATCGGGCCTATCAGAAAGACATTACGCAACGCGGTTACCTGGCAAGGCTGATGGCTCCATTATTGATGATGCGCGGAGTCAGGAATACCAGCAGTTCGGTTTTGCTTTCGTAACTGACGTCACGTCGGAACGCTCTGCCAACAATGGGCAGGTCGCCCAGGAAAGGAACCTTTTCCTGACTCTTTTGCGATTCACTGGAGAATACACCACCAATGACGATGGTTTCACCATCGGCGACCAGAATCTTGGCATTGACCTCGTTCTTGCGGATGGTCGGCACACCATTCACTTCCCGGGTGAAGTCCGGCTCATCCTTGGTAACGATCACTTCCATGATCACCTGGTTGTCCGGGGTGATCTGCGGGGTCACTTCAAGCGAGAGTACCGCTTCGGCGAATGCCGTGGTGGTGGCACCGCTGGAGCTGGCTTCCTGGTAGGGAATTTCCGAGCCCTTGAGGATCTTCGCGGTTTCCTTGTCCGAGGTAACTACCTTGGGCTGGGAGATGATCTCGCCGTTACCGGTGCTTTCCATGGCCGACAGTTGCAGGTCGAGGATGGTGTTGTCGGTGATGAAACCGATACCAATGCCGGAAGTGGCACCCAATACGCCCATATCGACGAAGGGTATGTTCAGTGGGACTTCCGGAATACCGATGAAGCCAGCAGTGTTACGCGAGACTTCCTGAGTAGAACCGTCAGGGTTGGTAATAGTGGTCGGATTGGGGTCATCGGCGACACCCATGTTGCTTCTACCATCCTGCCCAAAGGCATTGAACCGGCTACCGAGGTTGACGTTACCCCCCCAGCGCACACCGAGTGCCTTGTCGAAACCGACGTTGGCCTCGACGATACGCGCCTCGATCATCACCTGACGTACCGGTATATCCAGCTGGGTAACGATACGGCGCAGTTCGTCGAGCTTGGTCTGGGTTTCCAGGGCAATGATGCTATTGGTGCGATCATCCACGGTGATGGAACCACGCTGCTCACCTTCACCTGCAGTAACCGAGGCAAACAGGGTGGCAATATCCGATGCCTTGGCATAGTTGACCTGAATCAGCTCACGGCGCAACGGCGCCAGCTCGGCGATCTGCTTCTGCGACTCCAGCTCCTGACGCTCGCGGGCGGCGATTTCTTCAGCCGGGGCGACCAGCAACACGTTGCCGATCTGACGCTTGTCCAGACCTTTGGTCTTGAGTACCAGGTCCAGCGCCTGATCCCAGGGCACGTTCTGCAGGCGCAGAGTGATACTGCCCTGAACCGTATCACTGGCCACCAGGTTCAGATCGGTGAAATCAGCGATCAACTGCAGCACCGAGCGCACTTCGATATCCTGGAAATTCAGCGACAGCTTCTCGCCGGTATAGGAGAAGGCATCGGCGCGACGCTGTTCAACCTCTGTCTGGCTGAGCGGCTTGAAGCTGACGATCAGACGGCTGTCGGCCTGATAGACCAGATGCTCATAGAAGCCGGTCGGCTCGATGGTGATGCTGACGTCCTTGCCGGAAGCGCTGGCACTGACGAAGTTGACTGGCGTGGCAAAATCCTTGACGTCCAGACGGACCCGCAACTCATCGGGCAGTTTGGTATCAGGGAAGTTCAGGCGTACGCGACCACCCTGCTCCTGAACGTCCACACGGATGGACGGATCGGACAGGTCAACAATGACGTTGCCTTCGCCCTGCTCTCCACGCTGGAAATCCAGGCTGCGGATAGCCGAACCACCGGATACTGCTGCCGAGCTGCCTACTGCTGGCTGATCACTGCCGCGCCAGTTGCTGTTACTCACCTGGGTTGGCGCTGCTGCGGTATAGCCAGGCGCCTTATCAGCGCCCACCATGATGAACAGATTATTACCATCGACACGGGTGGTGTAAGGTACCAGGTCGGCCAGATTGATGATCAGGCGAGTCCGGTCCTTGGCCTCCACCACGGTCAGGCTGCGTGCATTGCCCAGTCCCAGTTCACGCGAACGTTCACCAAGTTTGTTCTTCACACCCGGAAGATCAATGGCGATCCGTGCGGGCTGATCAATGGTGTAGCCTTGCGGTGCAGCCGCAACCGGTTCGTCGAAGGACAGCTTGAGTTCTACCCGCTCTCCCGGCAGCGAAGCGACATCAATATTTTGAAGATCGGCGGCAAGAGCCAGCGGGCTAAGCAGCGCAAGCACGGCTGCGAATGAAAACTTCCTGGTTAGAGGCATTTGATTGCGTTCCAAGCGTGACTGTTTACAGTTCATATTATCTCTCCCTGGTTGACCTTATCCGCGCTCAGGCAAGCTGAGTGTGCGCGGCCGCTCCAACCAACCACCTTCACCATCCGGCACTATCTCGACCACATCGACACGACCTTCCTCGATGCTGGCAATTCGGCCGTGATTTCGGCCCAGATAGTCACCTATCTTGACTCTGTGTACGCTTCCCGCGCCACGAATGAGTGCCTGCATACCCTGCTGATTGCTGAGCACGCCGACCATCTCAAACCCCTCGATATTGAAGCCTTCGAGGAATTGTCGGACCCTGTTTTCATCCGGCTTGATATCCTGAGAGCCCTTCTGCCGCTGCGTCAGGTCGATACGAATCGGCGGCTGAAATGGGCTGCGCAGAGAAGATGCGCTATAGGTGAATGCCTCGTAGGGCTTGAACCGTGGCAGCGGCTCGATCTTGCCCGCTGGACGTGCCCGGGTTTCTTCCATGAACAGCTGCAGATCACTGAAGTCGTTGCCACCACAGCCACTGAGCAGTAACGCGCTCAGCATTACCATGCCGGTTAACCGTTTATGCATGCTCATTCCTGGCCCTCCGCATCATGATAGCGGTAGGTTTTCGCCAGGATATTCATCTTCAGCAGGTCGGGATTGCCCGCGCTGAGCGGCACGATATCGAAATCATGCAGTGTGACAATGCGCGGCAGGCCGGCAACACTGCTGACGAAAGTAGCAATGTCGTGATAGTTGCCCTGCACCACGATACGGATCGGCAGTTCGACGTAGAACTGCTGGGCCACTTCCGGCTGCAAGGTGATGGATTCGAACTCGAGGCCGCTGTTCAGGCCCATCTGGGTGATATCTTCAAGCAGGCCCGGTACTTCGGTATCACTGGGCAGCTGCTTGAGCAGCGTACCGAAACGCTCTTCGATTTCGACCAGCTGTTCCTTGTAGGCATCCAGATTGGCGGCCCTGAAAGACTTGTCCGCGAACTCCTTGCGCAGTGTCACTTCCTGACCCTGAGTACGCTCAAGATGGGCCTGCAGATCCTTCAGATGAAAGTGGTAGCCAAGAAACAGCAGGACCACGAAGGCAAGTATGCCGACGATCACTTTCAGCGCAGCGGGCCACGACCCTATATTGTTGAAGTCGAGGTCGTTGATATCGACCTTCTTCAAACTTTCCATGGATTGAGCAAAACTCATTGCTGCTGTTCTCCCTCAGCGGCTGGCGCACCCGGCTCGGTCTGGCGGACCGACATCTCGAATACGTTGGCCTGATCCAATGCTCCCTGGGTAACCGCTTTCACTGCGGTCAGATTCGGTGATGCAAGCCAGTCGGAAGCGTCCATCTGGCGCATGAGGTTGGAAACCCGGCTATTCGACTCAGCACCACCCTTGATGCTGATCACCGGTCCGGCCATGTTGACCGAGGTGAAGTACACACCATCAGGCAGAGTGCGGGCCATTTCGTCGAAGACGCGAACAATGATGGGACGGTTGCCCTGCAGATCCTGGATGATCTTCATCCGGTCGAGCAGCTGGGTCCGGCGAGCCTGAAGCTGTTCGATTTCCTTGATGCGTGCATCCAGCAGACTGATTTCCTTGCGCAGGAAGTCATTGCGGGCGTTCTGTTGGTCGATCTTGCCGTTCAGGTTGCGATCGCCGAGAAATATCAGCAGACCGGAAAACAGAACGATGAGCACCAGAATGCTGAGAAACTGCTTCTTGCGCTCTTCCCTGAGCTGCTCGCGCCAGGGTAACAGGTTAATGCGAGCCATTAGTCGAAACTCCTCATTGCCAGACCACAGGCGATCATCAGTGCCGGAGCGTCATTACTGAGCGCTACCGCATTCACCTTGTTCGACAGGGTCATGTTTGCAAAGGGGTTGGCCACCAGGGTGGTGGTACCGAGTTTCTGCTGGATCAGCTGGTCCAGTCCCGGGATCGAGGCAGTACCGCCAGCCAGCAGGATGTAGTCGACATCGTTGAACTGACCGCCGGCAAAAAAGAACTGCAGAGAACGCGAAACCTGCTGCGCAACCGCATCCTTGAACGGCCCCAGCACCTCGCCTTCATAGTCATCCGGCAGCCCGCCCTGTTTTTTGGCCAGCCCGGCTTCATCCTGAGACAGGCCGTAACGACGCTGGATCTCGTCGGTCAGTTGCTTGCCGCCAAACAGTTGCTCGCGGGTATAAATGGTGCGCCCTTCGCTCAGCACGCTGAGGGTCATCATGGTCGCGCCGATATCGACAACCGCAATGGTCAGCTCGTTCGGATCGCCGTTGAGCTGATCGATCACCAGCTCACAGGCTCGCTCCATGGCGTAAGCCTCGACTTCGACGACTTTCACATCGACACCGGCCAGGGCCAGTGCGGCCTCGCGGATATCGACATTCTCCCGGCGACAGGCAGCCAGCAGCACCTCGACTCGTTCGGGGTTGCGCGGGGAGACGCCCTGCACCTCGAAGTCGATGGACACTTCATCAAGGGGATAGGGGATGTACTGATCAGCCTCCAGCTTGATCTGCTCTTCCATCTCGTCATCGTCAAGGCCGGCGTCCATTTCGATGATCTTGGTGATCACCGCCGATCCAGCCACGGCCACAGCCGCCTGTTTCAGGGACGTACGCGAACGCGCCAGAACCTTTTCCAGGGTCTGACCCACACCTTCGAGTTCGACTATGTTTTTTTCCGCCACGGCACCCGGGGGAAGAGGTTCAACCGCGTACGCTTCGACTTTGTAGCGGTTTCCTGAGCGGCTGAGTTCAAGCAGTTTCACCGTGGTGGAACTGATATCGACACCCAGCAGCGTATTCGCTTTCTTCTTGATAAGCCCTAGCACAGCCAATTATTCCCTATCAGCATCCGCCACTTACGGGCGGTTTATATTTAACTGCATTAAATAACAGTCCTTGTCACAGTGCAAATGGCTAAACCGAAAAAAATACGCTTATAATGCGGACTGTTAACCCGTTCTCATCGCCATCTTACATTCACCGGCTTATTCAACAGGGAATGATCAGATCCCCTCATGCGCCTGCTAACCACCCTGTTCTGGCTGCTAGTCGCTGTCGCAAGTGCTCCGCTACTCGCGCTCAGCGGCGTTGCTCTGTATCTGAGTCCGGCCTTACCTGACGTAGATACACTGCGCGATGTCAAATTGCAAACACCTTTACGTGTGTACAGCGCCGACCAGAAGCTGATTGCCGAGTTCGGTGAGATGCGCCGCCTGCCGATCAGCTTCGAACAGATTCCTCAGGGCTTCATCGACGCCATTCTGGCAGCAGAGGATGACAACTTCCTCAATCATCATGGTGTTGACCCCATGAGCCTGCTGCGGGCCACCTCGGAATTGCTCAGTACCGGGCAGATCCAGACTGGCGGCAGCACCATCACCATGCAGGTGGCAAAAAACTATTTCCTGACCAGTGACCGGGTGTTCTCGCGCAAGCTCAACGAGATCCTGCTGGCATTGCAGATTGAACGCAACCTCAGTAAACGCGAGATCTTCGAGCTGTACGTCAACAAGATCTACCTCGGCAATCGTGCCTACGGGATCGAGGCCGCTGCCCACGTGTATTACGGCAAGCCGATTTCCGAGCTGCCCCTGGCCCAGCTGGCCATGATCGCCGGTCTGCCAAAGGCACCTTCTGCGTACAACCCCGTCGCCAACCCGGCACGCGCCAAGGTTCGCCGTGACTGGATTCTGCAGCGCATGTTGTATCTGGGCAGCATCGACCAGGCCGCCTATGACGAGGCCGTGGCTGCTCCGATCACCGCGCGTAACCATGGCGCCAACCCCGAGCTGGAAGCACCCTATGTCGCCGAAATGGCTCGTCTGGAAATGATCGAGCGATTTGGCACTGCCGCCTATACCGATGGCTATTATGTGTACACCTCGGTCGACAGCCGGCTGCAGACGCTGGCCAATCAATCCCTGCGCGACGGCTTGATCACCTATGACCAACGCCACGGCTACCGTGGTCCGGAAGCACGTCATCCTGACGCCGACCTGCAGCAGCTGCCGGCACTGCTCAAATCCTATCGCAGCATGGGCGGCCTGCGCCCGGCGGTCGTCAGTGAAGTCGGTACCGACTCCGCCACCATCGTCATGCGCAACGGCGACACCGGCACCATCGCCTGGGAAGCCATGCGCTGGGCACGCCCGTATCTGAGTGCCAACAGCATGGGGCCGAACCCGCGCAAACCGGCGGACATATTGCAGCCCGGCGATGTCATTCGCATTCAGAAGCTGAAAGAAGAAGACCAGTACCGGCTCGCGCAGATGCCCCAGGCCCAGAGCGCGCTGGTAGTCCTGTCACCTCAGGACGGCAGCATCCAGGCGCTGACCGGTGGTTTTTCCTTCCTGCAGAGCAATTACAATCGCGTAACCCAGGCGCGTCGGCAGCCGGGGTCGTCGTTCAAGCCCTTCCTCTACAGCGCTGCGCTGGATCACGGCTATACGCCCGCCAGCCTGACCAACGACTCCCCGCTGGTGTTCAACGATGGCAGCCAGAACGACGAATGGCGGCCACGTAACTCCAGCGGTGACTTCCTCGGCCCGATCCGGCTGCGCGAAGCCTTTTACCGGTCACGCAACCTGGTCTCGATTCGCCTGATGCGGGATATAGGTGTGGATAAAGCCTTGACCTACATGGAACGCTTCGGCTTCAGCCGCGAGGAATTGCCGCGCAATCTGTCGGCAGCGCTGGGCACGCCTGAACTGACCCCGCTGCAGATCGCCACCGGTTATGCAGTCTTCGCCAGCGGTGGCCATGCGGTCCAGCCATGGCTGATCGAGCGCATCGAGAACAGCGAACACAAGGTGATCGACTTCGCCCGCCCGGTCGTCACGCCCCAGGTACTGGCCGACCAGCAACGGCGGATCGATGCCTATGTCGGGCTGACACCCGGCCAGACTCCGCCCGAAGCCAAACTGGCGCCCGAGGTGATCGACCCGCGCACCACCTACCAGATGACCAGCATGCTTCAGGACGTCATCACCCGCGGCACCGGCTCGCGCGCACGGTCCTTGCAACGCAGCGATGTCGGCGGCAAGACCGGCACCACCAATGAGCAGAAGGATGGCTGGTTCGCCGGTTTCAACAGTGACTACGTAACAACGGTATGGGTCGGCTTCGACCAGCCCACCACCCTGGGACGTCGCGAGTATGGCAGCACCACGGCACTGCCGATCTGGGTGCAATTCATGGCGGCAGCACTGGAAGGCAAGCCCGAGCACAGCCAACCGCAGCCCGAAGGACTGGTGATTACCCGGGTTGACCCCATGACGGGCCGCAGCGCCAGACCGGGTACGCCGGGCACCTTCCTGGAGATTTTCAAGGAAGAGGACGTTCCGCCACCCTCCAGCGAGCTGGAAGCCGGTGGCTACAGCAGCGATGGGGGCATCACTCCGCTGGAACTGTTCTGACCATCAGAACACATCTGCCTGGCACACCATAAGCACCGGTACTGCCCCGCCATTCGCCACGGCAAGCTTGCTGATTTTCCTGGCCAACCGCTCTACTCTGACCTTGCTACCTACAATAACAAGCAAGGTGTCGAACATGCACGAGCATGAGTATCTTGAGCGTCTGCGCCAGCTTCAGCGCCAGGCCTGGCCCACTGGCCACGCCACCGAGCCGCAGTACCCGCTGGGCCAGCGCCCGCTGACCACCTACCTGCGTCACTGGGCCGAGGTATCACCGGACAAGCCTGCCGTCCGCTACTACGGCCATGATCTGAGTTACGCCGAGCTGCACGACCTGAGCGACCGCTTCGCCACCCTGCTGCTGGATCAGGGCGTACAACCCGGCGACCGCGTTGCCGTATTCATGCCCAACTGCCCGCAACTGCACCTGGTGTTCTATGGCATTTTCAAAGCCGGCGCGGTACACGCTCCGGTCAGCCCCATGGCCACGCCGACCGAACTGGCCTACCAGCTGCAGGATTGTGGTGCCAGCGTCATGGTCTGCTTCGATCAACTGCTGCCGGTAGTGCGCCAGGCTGCCAGCGACACACAGCTGCGAGTACTGATCAGCACCAGCCTGTCGGAGCTCTGCCCCACCGAACCGCCCTTCGCCGTTCCGGAACTGCTGCAGGCGCCCAAGCTTCCGGTTACCGACAGCATCGATCTGCTGCCGGCCCTCACGGCAACCGCCCCTCGCGCTGAGTTTCCCGAGCCACAGCTCGACAGCATCGCCGCGCTCAACTACACCGGCGGCACCACCGGCCTGCCCAAAGGCTGCATCCATACCCATGGCGACATGCTCTACACCTGCGCCAGCTTCCTGCCCGCCGCACTGGGACTGGACAGTGACCGTGTCAGCCTGAACTTCATGCCCGAGTTCTGGATTGCCGGGGAAAACGCCGGGTTGCTGTTCCCGGTATTCGGCGGCACCACGCTGGTCTTGCTGGCACGCTGGGACCCGCTGGCCTTCATGGGTGCAGTGCAGCATTACCGGGTCAACCACTGCGGATTGCGGGGCGACAGCGCAGCAGAAATCCTCGATCACCCACCCCGCGGCGCGTTTGACCTCAGCTCCCTGAGCGTCACCAGCTGCGTCTCCTTCATCAAGAAACTCACCCCGGAGTACCGCCGCCGCTGGCGTGAGCTGACCGACTGCACGCTATTCGAGACCAGCTTCGGCATGACCGAAACACACACCTGCGACACATTCACCGCCGGCTTGCAGGAGGATGATTTCGATCTCAAGTCCGCGCCGACCTTCGTTGGCCTGCCGGTGCCCGGCACCGAGTTCAAGGTCTGCGATTTTGCCACCGGCGAACTGCTGCCACTGGGCGGTGAAGGCGAGCTGCTGGTGCGTACGCCCTCTCTGCTCAAGGGTTACTGGAACAAGCCCGAGGCCAGCGCTGACGCACTGCGCGATGGCTGGTTGCACACCGGTGACAGCGGCGTCATCACCGAGCAGGGCTTCATTCGTTACCTGGGCCGGCGCAAGGAAATGCTCAAGGTCAATGGCATGAGCGTATTTCCCAGCGAACTGGAAGCCATGCTCGGCCAACACCCGGGCATTCTCGCTTCCGCCGTGATAGGTCGTCCGGACGAGCAACGCGGTGAAACACCGGTGGCGTTTATCATCGCCAAACCGGGCACCGAACTGAGTGCGGAAACACTGCGGGATTGGTGCCGCGAGGTCATGGCCATCTACAAGATACCGGAGGTCAGACTGGTTGACTCGCTCCCCATGACCGCTACCGGAAAAGTGAAAAAGAACGAACTACAGGAATGGATCTGATGCTCTTCAAACGTCTGCTGATTGCCAACCGCGGCGAAATCGCCATCCGACTGGCTCGCGCCGCAGCTGAGCTGGATATTCCCAGTGTCGCGGTGTACTCCGAAGATGACGCGGGCTCGCTGCACCTGCGCAAGGCCGATGTCGCTGTTGGGCTGCAGGGGCGTGGCGCCACAGCCTACCTCGACGGCCAACAGCTGATTGCCATCGCCAGGGAACATGGCTGCGATGCCATTCATCCGGGCTACGGGTTTCTCAGCGAAAACGCCGGCTTTGCCCGCGCCTGCAGCGAGGCGGGTATTACCTTTGTCGGGCCCGACGCCGAGGTGTTGGAGCTGTTCGGTGACAAGGCCAGCGCCCGACGCCTGGCCATCAAACACGACATACCGCTGGTGCCCGGCACCAACCAGGCCACCAACCTGGAACAGGCGAAAGCTTTCATGGCCGGTCTGCCAAGTGGCGCCGCCGTCATGCTCAAGGCCCTGGCCGGTGGTGGCGGACGGGGCATGCGCGCAGTGCACAGCATCGACGAACTGGAGCAGGCCTTTGCCCGCTGCAGCTCCGAGGCGCGCGCGGCCTTCGGCAATGGCGATCTCTACATCGAGCGGCTGATCCGCCGCGCTCGGCATATCGAGGTGCAGATCATTGGTGACGGTCGCACCGTGAGCCACCTCTGGGAGCGGGACTGTACCCTGCAGCGGCGCAACCAGAAGGTGCTCGAAGTGGCACCCGCGCCGGGGCTCGATCCCGGCCTGCGCGAGCGGCTGCTGGCCGCCGCCGTAACGCTGACCGGCGCTGTCGGTTATCGTGGTCTGTGCACGGTGGAGTTCCTGGTTGACGAAGATAACGGCGACTTCGTCTTCATGGAGGCCAACCCACGGATTCAGGTCGAACACACGGTGACCGAAGCCGTTACCGGGCTGGATCTGGCGCAGCTGCAGATTCGTCTGGCGGCGGGCGCCAGCCTGGTCGATCTTGATCTGGAACAATCACGCATCACAGCGCCGCGCGGTTACGCCGTGCAACTGCGCATCAATCTGGAAAACATGCAGCCCGACGGCAGCGCCAGTCCCACCGGCGGCATTATCACCGTCTACGAAGCGCCCAGCGGTCATGGTGTACGCGTGGACGGCTATGGCTACAGTGGTTACACCACCAACCCGGCCTTCGACTCGCTGCTGGCCAAACTGATCGTGCACGCCGATGCCGACTACAAGACAGTGTTACGCCGCGCCTACCGTGCGCTCTGCGAGTTTCGACTCGAGGGTGTCGTCAGTAATCTGCCGTTCCTGCAGAGCCTGCTGCAGCATCCTCAGGTGCGCAGCAACGAAGTCACCACAGCTTTCATCGAAGCGCACGCTGCCACGCGGATCGACGCTGACACCACCATCCACCCGCAGCTGTATGCCGCGAGTCAGACAAGCGCAGGTCAAAGCCTGCAGGCTCAGCAGGTGACGCCTGACGGCAGCCAGCCGCTGAACGCACCGGTGCAGGGCGTGCTGGTGAGTCTGGATGTTCAGTCCGGGGACGACGTGGTCATCGGTCAGCCGCTGGCGGTCATGGAATCGATGAAAATGGAGTTTGTGATCAAGGCCGATTGCAGCGGCCGCATTCGCGCACTCGCTGCCGCCCCGGGGGACAATCTGTTCGAAGGCAGCCCGCTGCTGTTCATCGAACCGAACGGCGTTGAACAGGTACAGCAGACCAGCGAAGAGCAGCTGGACCTGCAGCATATCCGCGCCGATCTTGACGACGTCTTGCAGCGCCGCGCGGACCTGACCGATGCCCGGCGCCCCGAAGCCGTCGCCAAACGCCGCAAGACCGGCCAGCGCACCGCTCGCGAGAACCTCGCCGAGCTGCTGGATGAAGGCAGTTTCATGGAATACGGTGGTTTCGCCCTGGCCGCGCAGCGCACCCGGCGCAGCCATGAAGAATTGCTGAAGATGAGCCCCGCCGACGGTCTGATCGCCGGCATTGGCACGGTCAACGGCGATCTGTTTGATGCCGAAACCGCCCGCTGTATGGCCATGAGTTACGACTACACGGTCTTCGCCGGCACCCAGGGCGTGATGAACCATAAAAAGACTGACCGCATGCTGGCACTGGCCGAGCAGTGGCGCCTGCCGCTGGTGTTCTTTGCCGAAGGCGGCGGTGGACGACCGGGCGACGTGGACAAAGTGGGGGTCGCAGGACTGGATTGCACCACCTTCATGCGCATGGCCAGGCTCAGCGGTCAGGTACCGCTGGTCGGCGTGGTGTCCGGCCGCTGTTTTGCCGGTAATGCCGCCCTGCTCGGCTGTTGCGATGTGATCATTGCCACCGAGAATGCCAGTATCGGCATGGCTGGTCCCGCCATGATCGAGGGTGGCGGACTCGGCCGTTTCACGCCGGAACAGGTCGGCCCGGCCAGCGTGCAAGGCCCCAACGGGGTGATCGACGTGCTGGTCAAGGACGAAGCCGAAGCCACCCGCGCAGCCAAGCAGTATCTGTCGTATTTCCAGGGCGATCTGCCCACCGGCGAGTGCGCCGATCAGCGCCTGTTGCGCCACCTGATTCCGGAAAACCGTCTGCGCGTCTATGACATCCGCCAGGTCATCGAGGCGCTGGCCGATACCGACTCGGTGCTGGAGCTGCGCCGCCAGTTCGCTCCGGGCATGATCACCGCACTGATCCGCATCGGCGGCAAGCCCTTCGGGCTGATGGCCAACAATCCGATGTATCTGGGTGGAGCCATCGATGCGGTGGCGGGAGACAAGGCAGCGCGCTTCATGCAGCTGTGCCAGGCCCATGGTCTGCCCATGGTCTCGCTGTGCGACACCCCCGGTTTCATGGTGGGACCGGACGCCGAGCAACAGGCCACGGTGCGCCATGTATCACGCATGTTCGTCACGGCAGCCAGCTTGAGCATTCCCTTCTTCACCGTGGTGCTGCGCAAGGGCTACGGTCTCGGGGCTCAGGCCATGGCCGCCGGCAGCTTTCATGCCCCCATGTTCACCATCGGCTGGCCGAGCAGCGAGTTCGGCGCCATGGGTCTGGAAGGTGCGGTACGGCTGGGCTATGCCAAGGAATTGGCTGCTCTGGAGGACCCCGCCGAACAGCAGGCATTGTTCGACAAGCTGGTCGGTGAGCTGTATGCCCGGGGCAAAGGGCTGAGCATGGCCAGCTTTCTGGAGATTGATGCGGTCATCGATCCCCTGGAAACCCGGGACTGGCTGTTGCGCGGCCTGAGTTCGGCGCCGCCGGAGTCGCTGCAGGCGGGCACTCGGCCGTTTGTGGATACTTGGTAAAACTCGGGGCGTGCTTTGCACATCAGTTGCCGACACGCACGCTCTGCAGCTGATCAGCCGTGACTGGCTGATGGCTGGCAATGATCAGCAGTCCGTCACGCTGACGCCGCACCAGCGCTGCCATCACCCGTTCGCGGGTGCTGGCGTCCAGCCCAGCGAAGGGTTCGTCGAGCAGCAATATCGGCCGCTCGGCCAGCAGCAGTCGCGCCAGCGCAATACGCCGCGCCTGCCCACCGGAGACCGCCGAGCCAAGCTCACCGGGCGCCAATTGCAGTTGCAGCGGATGCGCATCAACCCAGTCATCCAGAGCCACATCCGTCAGCACCTGCCACAATTGCTGGTCGCTGGCTTGCGGGTTGCCGAGGCGTAAATTGTCAGCCAGCGGCAGATTGAAGATATCGATATCCTGCGGCAGATAGCCGATCACCTCTCGCAAATCCCAGTCAGTCAGTGCTCGGCCGTTGAGCAGGCACTCTCCTCTGGACTCCATTTCCTCACCCGCCAACAGTTGCAGCAGCGTTGACTTTCCTCCTCCTGAAGCCCCTTGCACGAGCAGCGTATCCCCCTGCGCCAGCTGCAGATCGATATTGTCCGGACCATTCAGCGCCCCGGGCCAGCGGGCACTGACCGCAGATAACTGCAATGACCAGAGCGCCTGCGGCCGCGTTCCCGTTGCAGGCGACAGCACCTCCTCGCCCACCAGGCTATTCAAGCGGTCGCGCGCCGCCTGGCTCAACCCCAGCGCGATGAAACTGCCGGCCAAGGGCAGCAGCGCCTCGGACAAGCCAAACAGAGTCAGCAGCGCAGCGAGCAACAGGGGCACCGACACGGCCTCTTCAGCCATCAAGGCGCCACCCTGCCACAGTACCGCCAGCAAACTGGAGGTCAGTGCCAACTGCTGGAACAGCGCCATGCGGCTGGTCAGTTGCTGCTGGCGTTCCTGCCGAGCAAGGTGGGCTCTGTCTCGTTGCAAGAAAGCCGCGCCGCGTTCACCCCAACGCTGCCAGATCAGCAGCGGAGTCAGCAGTTGCAGGCTATCGAGCAGGAATTCCCGGCGCTCTTGTGCATGGGTGACTTCGTCACGCGCCAGCCGCCCGCCCCGCCAATAACCCAGCCAGGGCAATAGCCAAGCCAGCAGCACGCCGGGCAGCGCTGCCAACAACAGCGTTTGATTCAACAGTACCAACCAACACAGCAGCATCACCAGCAACAGACTGGCCCAGGCCCAGGGCAAGACCACGCGCAAGGGAAACTGGTCGAGCAGATCGATATCCGCCACCAGGCGGTGCATCGCGCCCGCGGTGCGCAATGACAGGCGCCGACGCTGGGCAATACGGCTGAATAGCTGACTACGCAGATCCCGCAGCAACCCCAATGCCGCATTGTGCGAAGCCAGGCGCTCGGTATAACGGCCCACAGTGCGGGTCAGCGCCAGCAAGCGGATGATCGCAGCCGGCACAAAGATATCCAGAGCATAACCGGTCCCCGCAACCGCCAGGCCAGCGAGTGCCGCCGCGGTAATGAACCAGCCGGACACCGCCAGCAGCGCAATCGCCGAGAACAGCGTAACAGCGCCCAGCACCCCGGCCAGCCACCAGCCGCCCAGACGGCTGTTGAGCAGACTGCGCAGACGCACTACCGGCTTCCGTTGCTCAGTCATGCGCTATCCCCTTCCAGGCTGACTCGCCGATCCATCCAGCCCAGCCCCACTACATCATGACTGACCAGCAACAGGGTACGATCCCGGCTGAGCCGCTCCAGTAGATCACCGATCAGCTCCGCCGTCTGCGGATCGAGATGCGCGAGGGGTTCATCCAACAGCCAGACCCGTGTGTCACGCAGTAGCAGCCGGGCCAGTGCCAGGCGGCTCAACTGGCCACCGGACAGTCCCAAACCCCGTTCGCCCAACGGCGTCTCGAGTTGCAGTGGCAATTGCTGCAGCAAAGGCCAGAGCCCGACATCCTGCAGTACGCCGATCAACTGCGCATCACTGGCGTCGGGGGCCGCCAGGCGCAAGTTGGCCGCCACAGTGTCCGGGAGCAGTTCGGGCTGCTGCGCGAGAAAGCCGACGTACCGGTGCCAATCGCTGCGGCGCACCGCGTTCAGCGGCAGGTCGTCAATCAGAATCTCCCCGGTATGCGGCACAAACCCCAGCAGCACATGCAGCAGCGTCGACTTGCCACTGCCACTGGGCCCTTGCAGCCAGACCCGCTCCCCTGCCGCCAACCGCAGAGTCAGCGGGCGCAGCCGCGCTGCGGCCCCCGGCAGGTCCACGCTCACATTGCGGCAATCAAGCGTTGGTGCACGATCGAGTGTCAGCGGCTGGCTGCCGGGGTGCTGCCACACCTCCAGCTGCAATAAGGGCAGCAGCTCGGTCACTGCGCCCTCGGCCTCTGCCCTGGCGTGATAATCAGTGCCCAGCTGACGCAGCGGCGCATAGAACTCCGGCGCCAGCAGCAATATGAACAATGCACCCTGATAGGGAACCGGAATCTCACCCTGCGCCCAGGGCAGCATGCCGAGCAGGCCCATGCCCAGATACAGAGCGACCATGGCAATGGCAATCGAGGCGAACAGCTCCAGCACGGCGCCGGACAGAAAGGCCATGCGCAATACCCGCATGGTCCGGCTACGGTAATCTTCGGCGGCCTCTTCCACCGCGTGCTGCGCCGGCCCCAGTGCCTGCAGATGACGCAGGGTAGACATGCCGCGCAACAGGTCGAGGAAGCGCCCACTCATCTGCCCCAACGCCACGAACTGACGCCGGCTGGCAGTGGCTGCCGCCTGCCCCAGCAACACCATGAACAAGGGCACCAGAGGCGCAGTCGCCAGTAATAGCGCAGCGGCCAGCAGACTATGCCAGGCAGTCGCCAGCAACAACATCAGAGGCACTATGACAACCAATTGACGCTGTACCTGATAGCGGCTGATATAGCCGTCCAGCGCGTCCACCTGCTCAAGCAGGCGACTGCTCAACTGGGCATCGACTCCCAGCCCGCGACGCGCCGGCCCGAGCATCGCCAGTCGCTGCAGCAACTGCTCACGCAGCTCCTGCCGAGCCCGCAGACTGGCACGCTGCGACAGTCGCTCACGGCCGTACTGCAGACCGGGCCGTACCACCAGGCACAAGGGCAAGCCAACCAACCAGGGCCACCACACGGAGAACCCCAGCGGCTGGGCCGCACCCGTCTGCCAGCTGGCCAGCCAATGGCTGAACAGACTGGCCAGCAGCCAACTTTGCAGAACAAAGACGCCTGCGGCCATGACCGCCAGCCACAAGGCAGTATTCAGCAACCGCCGCTGCGGGAGCAGCAACCAACGCAGCCAGCCGTCACTGCCTTCAGGTATGGATGATCTGCGAGCGCTGTTCAGTGGTAACCCTCACCGACCCGCACCTTGCCGCGGAACACCCAGTAGGTCCAGGCGGTGTAAGCGAGGATGACCGGAATCACGAACAGCATGCCGATCAGCAGAAACAACTGCGAACCCGGTGCGGCCGCCGCATCCCACAGGGTGTAATTCGGCGGCACCACATAGGGCCACTTGGTCACCAGCAGGCCGAGGTAGGTGAAAGCGAACATGCCCATGGTGGCCACGAAGGGCATGGACTGCTGACGGCGACGCAGGCTGCGCAGCACCAGGAAGGCGAACAGCAATGCCAGCAACGGGAAGACCCAGATCAGGCGGATGACGCTGAACCAGCGCTCGAAAGCCGATGGATCCACCGCCGGAGTCCAGACGCTGACCACCGCGAATACCAGCAGCACGGCCGCCAGCAACCAGGGCGCAATACGGTAGGCCCATTGCTGGATATAGCCCTCGGTCTTCATGATCAGCCAGGTGCTGCCGAGCAACGCGTAGCCGGCCAGCAAACCCAGTCCGGTCAATACCGTGAACGGCGTGAGCCAGTCCAGCGCGCCCCCCACATAACGCCCATCCAGAGTATTGAAGCCTTGTATGTAAGCGCCCACCACCGCGCCCTGAGCAAAGGACGCCACCATGGAGCCTCCCGCGAATGCCCAGTTCCACAGGTTGCGCGAGGAGTTGGCCTTGAAACGAAACTCGAAGGCCACGCCGCGGAAGATCAACCCTGCCAACAGCAGAAAAACACCTATGTACAACGCCGGCATCAGCACCGAATAGACCAGCGGAAAGGCCGCCAGTAAGCCAGCCCCACCGAGAACCAGCCAGGTCTCATTGCCATCCCATACCGGCGCTACCGAGTTCATCATCACATCACGGGAATCCTCATCCGGGGCAAAGGGAAAAAGAATGCCCACGCCCAGATCGAAGCCGTCCATCAATACATACATCATGATGCCGAAGGCGATGATCACCGCCCAGATAATGGTCAGATCAATGCCATGCATGTCAGTGCCCTCCCTCTTCGATGCTCACATGGGCCGCCGACAGAGGCCGTTTGGGACGTTCGATGTCATGCACCTCATCATTCTGATCAATGCTTTCGAGTCCCGCGCGCAGCACCATCATCAGGTAGTACAGACCGGCACTGAAGATCACCGCATAGACCAGCATGTAGCCCAGCAGCGTAAACAGCACCATGCCTCCGGTCAGCGAGGGCGTCAGCCCTTCGCTCTGACTCATCTGCCCATAGACCACCCAGGGGAAGCGACCGACCTCGGTGACTATCCAACCACATAGCACTGCCGCAAAGGGCGCAAAGGTCATCAGTCGCATGGCGTTAAGGAACAGCGGCTGACGCCAGTAACGCCCGCCAGCGCGCAGGAACAATCCGGTCAGGGCGCAGCCGATCATCAGCAAGCCGATGCCGACCATGATTCTGAATGCCCAAAAGACTATCCATACCGGCGGACGCTCCTCAGGCGCCACTTCCTTGAGCCCCGGCACCTCGCCATCCAGATCATGGGTCAGGATCAGACTGCCGAGTCTCGGCAGGCCGATCTCGAAATGATTGGTCTCGTTTTCCTGATCGGGAATGGCGAACAGCAGCAGCGGCATGCCGCGCATGGTGTCCCAGTTGCCTTCCATTGCCGCCACCTTGGTCGGTTGGTGCTCCAGGGTATTGAGCCCGTGGTAATCCCCAACCACGGCCTGGGTCGGAGCCAGGATCAGGATCAGCCACAAGCACATGGACAGCGCCCGTCGGTTGGCCTCCACCTCTCGCCCGGTCAGCAGATACCAGGAACTGACCCCGGCGACCACGAAGGATCCGGTCAGGAACGAGGCCAGCACCATATGGGTGAAACGATACGGGAACGACGGATTGAAGATGGCCTCGCGCCAGCTGCCCACGACAAACATGCCATCAATCAGCTCGGTACCCACCGGTGTGTGCATCCAGCTGTTGGCGGCGAGAATCCAGAAGGTGGAAATGAGCGTACCCAGTGCAACCATGCAGGCAGCGAACAGATGCACGCCCGGCGGCACCTTGTTGCGACCGAACAACAACACGCCGAGAAAGGCCGCTTCCAGGAAGAACGCCGTAACCACTTCATAGCTGAGCATCGGCCCGATGAAATTGGCCGCCGCGTAGGAGAAGTTGCTCCAGTTGGTACCGAACTGGAAGGACATCACGATGCCGGAGACCACCCCCATGGCAAAGGCCACGGCGAATACCTGAATCCAGAAACGCGAGAGTCGGGTCCATACCGGATTGCCAGTCTTGAATGCCAGCGCCTCAAGAAAGGCAATGAAGGTCGCCAAACCAATGGTGAACACTGGAAAGATAGCGTGAAAACAGACCACAAAGGCAAATTGCAGGCGCGATAGCAACAGCGGATCTAATTCCATCTGTGCAGCTCCTTGGGCGAAGAAAGGCTGAACAGTCACGATAGCAGTGGAGCAGGTCCACCGCTATCGCGCTACTGTCTGTGACAGGGAATCAGTGAAGGCGTTCCCGGTATCGAACACCGGGAACGAGACGGCTACAACAACAGCCAGAGAGTGACGCAGACCGGCAGCAACAAGGCGGTGACGATACCCATCAGGCTCATGGCCAGAGCGGCAAAGGCGCCGGTCTCCTCGCCCTCATCCAATGCCAGGGCAGTACCGACAGCGTGTGCCGTCAAGCCCAGCGCCATACCCCGCGCCGCCGGATGAGTGACGCCGCTGACCTTCAGCAGCCATGGACCCAGCAAGGCCCCCAGCACCGCGGTGTACATCACAAAGGCCGCCGCCATGGCGGCGACACCACCCAACTGCTCAGCCACCATCATGGCAATCGGTGCCGTCAGTGATTTGGGCGCCAGCGTCATCAGCATCGAAAAGTCTGAACCAAGCAGCCAGGCCAACAGAATGGTCCCACCTGTGGCGAAGGTTCCACCCGCCAGCAGACTGATCATCACCGGCCAGAAGAACTGCCGGATACGCCGCAGGTTATGGTACAGCGGCACCGCCAACGCCACCGTCGCCGGCGCCAGCAACAGCGATAATGGCGCCATGGCCGCGAGGTAGGTCGGGTAATCCAGGCCGAGCAGCAACAGCACGCCGATCAACACCACGATGGACACAATCAGCGGATGAAATATGGTCATCCGGGTACGTTCGTGCAACGTCAATCCAAGCTGATAGACACCCAACGTCAAGCCGATGAGAAACAGCGGGTGCGCAACCACTGCGTCCCACGCCAGAAGCACGCTATTCATGCTTTTTCCTCGCGCGACTGGCGCTCAATCAGATATTGCATGAGACGTCCGGTCAGCGGCACTGACAGAATGAACGTCAGGGTCAGGCTGACGAAAATGGAAACGGCTTCGGTGCTCAGTTCATTGCCATACATCATGACACCGACCGCAGCGGGCGTCAGCAGCAAGGGTAGAAAACGCAACAACCCCGAGGCTGCGGTACCCAGCGATTCACTGACACTGCCGCGCAAGCGCAGAAAGATCACCAGCAGCAGCATGCCGATGATGGCGCTGGGCAAGAAAGGCAGAAACAGTACATTCAAGGCTGTACCCAACAACTGAAACAGGATCAGCCATGTTAATCCTCGTAACAACATCAGATAAATTCCAACCAATGCGATAGTGGCCGACAGGGTTGCCACTCCAAGACCATGATCCGGCGTTGTTATCCCGCCGCCGACGAACCGGCAACCATACCACTTAAAGCCTCAAATGCGGCACACGAGAACGACGAAAGCATTTTCTTTTTCTGAAATGTCTTTACTATGGCGCGCTTCACCAATCCAGCCGGAAACCACCCCATGCGCAAACTCATCCAGGGAGCCGCTGTCGGCAGCCTTGCCATTGCCAGCGGTCTCGCCACCGCCTCCCCCCTGCAATGGCAGGACAACAGCCTGACGTATCTATATGGCAATGACTTCGAAGTCGATCCCAAGACCCAACAGGCGGTCACCTTCGAACACGTCAGCGGTTGGAGCTTCGGTGACCTGTTCCTGTTTGTCGACAGCATCCACTACAACGGTGCCAAGGATGCCAACGGCAACAACAGCACCTGGTACGGTGAAATCGCACCTCGCCTATCCCTGGGCAAACTGAGCGGCCAACAGATCAGCTTCGGCCCGATCACCGACGTACTGCTCGCTGGCACCTATGAACGCGGCCGCGGCGACATCAAGAACTATCTGCTCGGACCGGGCTTCGATCTGAAACTCCCCGGCTTCGACTACGTCCAGTTGAATACCTATTACCGGCACTCCGACACCCCCGAAGGTGTGCGTGGTGCCTGGCAGATCACGCCGGTATGGACCATGACCTTGCCGGTGGGCAAGTCGGATGTCCTGATCGACGGGTACATTGACTGGATCGTTGATAACGACGGCGAGGGCAAGCATGCCAACCTGCACTTCAACCCACAGGTCAAATATGATCTGGGCAAAGCGCTGGGCTGGAAAGCCAAGCAGCTGTACACAGGTGTTGAATACAGCTACTGGAAAGACAAGTATGGCATCGAGAACAGCTCTGCCTTCGATACCAATCAGAATGTCACCAACCTGCTGGTCAAGGTGCACTTCTAAACTGATCCAGCAGTAACAGCCCCTGGCGCCTGTCTCGGCGCCGGGGGCTGGATTCAGCTCAGCGACACCGCCTTCAGAATCCGTGTGCCTATGGTGACCAGCAGCACGGCGGAGCCGAACAGCATCAACCCCACTCCCCACCCCTTGTCCCGAAAACTGAAGCCAATACCCAACAGCAGAAATCCGAGCACCAGCAAGCTCAGCATGAGGTGAAGCTGATCAGTCACGGTCATTGTGCCTCTCTTTGATGGCCGCCTGCGGTCTAGCTGCCGCAAGGCTTGATGCCAATATGGTACTTGCCCGCCATGACAGTGCCAAGGCGAGCACGCCTCTACTGCTATTCCAACGCGCCCAGCGCAGGCCCGGGTGACGGCATCATGGTCAGCAGGCCGAGAAAATCCTCAAGCGCGATATTCTGGCCGTTGAGATCGATCATACCCTCGGCATAACGCAGATTGGAGAGAATATTGTCACACTCCAATGTACCAAGCTGCATCATCTCGGCCATGCCTGCAGCCATTTCCGCCGCCATCACCGCTTCCTGTTCTATTGCCGCCGCATCGGCCTCCGGCTGGAACAGGGCCTTGTAACGCACCATGTCGCTGAGCATATGTTTGGACAACACCAGATTCGCATCCAGACCGCCCACCAGCTGTTGTGCCAACAGCGCCGGCGGCTGATCGAAGGAGGTCGGACTGGTCAGGTCCACACCCAATTTGAAGCGACTTTCACCGTTGGCAGTCCTGATCGAGAAGTTATCCGGCGCCACCCGCGGGTTGCTCTCCAGCAGCTGTTGCAGGGCGGCGGTGAATTGCTGCTGCATGGCCTCCGGATCAGCTGGCTCAAGCCCCATACTCAG
>JASJKW010000169.1:0-8457 GCA_037621305.1 Pseudomonas sp. | reverse complement strand
GGCTGGGCAGGTTGCAGCGGGGGCTGAGTTGCGAGAGTGCAGTGATCAGTTGATCGGTCAGGCTGGCGGCGTCGCCGGGATTGCAGTCCGGCACCAGCAGCGGCGCCAGTTCCGCATACAGGGATTCGGCTGCCGGTGCGTTGAACGCGATTACACTGGGCAGCACCAGCGCATTGGATAGCCCGTGGGGAATATGAAAGTGCCCACCCAGGGGGTAGGCCAGGGCATGTACCGCCGCCACCGGGGCATTGGCGAAGGCCTGTCCGGCGAGCAGCGAGCCGAGCAGCATGGCCTGGCGTGCTTCGCGGTTGCTGCCGTTGTGCACTGCCTCGTCCAGGTTCCCGGCCAACAGGCGCAGGGCTTCACGGGCGAGCATGTCGGACAGCGGGTTCTTTTTCAGCTTGCTGGTGTAGGCCTCAATGGCATGCACCATGGCGTCGATGCCGGTAGCGGCGGTGACCGCTGGCGGCAGACCGAGGGTCAACTCGGCGTCCAGCACCGCCAGATCGGGTAGCAGCAAAGGTGAGACCACGCCGGTCTTGGTGGTGGCGCCGGTAGTGATGATGGCTATCTGGGTGACTTCGGAGCCGGTGCCCGCGGTGGTCGGCACCTGGATCAGCGGCAGCCGTTGACCACGGGCATTATCCACACCGTAGATGTCGGCCAGGCTCTGCTGACTGTGCGGGTGGGCGAGCAGTGCCACCAGCTTGGCCACGTCCATCGAACTGCCGCCACCAAAGCCGATGATCAATTGCGCATTCATCTCCCGCGCCTGACGAATGGCGGCCAGCACTACCTCCTCCGGCGGGTCGGCCACGACCTGATCGAATACCGCGACACTCATGCCGGTATCAGCGAACCCCGGCAGCACATCACCGAGCAGGCCCAGCTGGGTAATGCCGGGGTCAGTGACGATCAATATTCGCTGCGCATCTCGCTCCCGGCATAGTTGCGCAAGGCGGCTGGCAGCACCCGTCTCGCAGAGAATTCGGGCGGTCGTGGCGAAGCTGAAAGATGGCATGGACACCTCGTGGTCGCAGATGGCAGAAGGATGAGCATTCACTGTAGGGGGACGAGTGCCGAGCGGCAAGCGTAGGCGGGGTAGATCGACTGCCGTGAATACCGGATCATGCCCTGGGTTTGCTGGGAAGCTCGGTGTCCGCTGGTTTTGGCTGGTCTGGCGACCAGCGTCGCGCCGAGTCGGCCCTCCTACAATAGCGGGTGCCCGCTGGGAGATGTCTGATCGTTCCTACGCTCCAGCGTGGGAATGCCTGCTGGGATGCTCTGCGTCCCGGTTTTGTTGCAGTGCAGGCTACTGGTTTGGACGCTCCGCGCTCGCCTGCTACTTGGGTCGTGGGGTTACAGGAACATTTCCAGCAGATCATTGAGAAACAGCCGGCCCTGCTCGGTAGGGCGTAACTGCTGCTGCCAGGGTTCCAGCAGGCCGCGTTCCACGGCGCTGTCCAGCATGGGTGCGATGTCGGCGATGGCCTGGCCGGTGCGCTCGGTGTACCAAGCGCTGGGGACGCCATCGACCAGACGCAGGGCGTTCATTAGAAAGTCGAAGGGCAGTTCGCTGGCGCTGAGGGTCTTGCGACCGGCGCAGAAGGGTTTGTCCGGGTTCAGATAATCGGTCGGCTGGCGGGTCTTCCAGTAGCGTTCGATACGTCCGTCGGGGTGGCTCAGCTTGCCGTGGGCGCCGGCACCGATGCCGAGAAAGTCGCCGTACTGCCAGTAATTGAGGTTGTGCCGGGCACAGCGACCATTCCGCGCGTAGGCGGAGATTTCATACTGGGCATAACCCGCCTCGGCCAGTCGCGCCTGTCCGGCTTCCTGGATGTCCCACAACACGTCGTCTTCGGGCAATTTCGGCGGGCGTGAGTAGAACACCGTGTTCGGCTCCAGCGTCAGCTGATACCAGGACAGATGCTCCGGTCCCAGCGCTATCGCCTGCTCGATATCGGCCAGAGCCTGCTCCAGTGTCTGACTGGGCAGGCCGTGCATCAGGTCCAGGTTCAGGTTGTCGAAGCCGGCACGGCGGGCCATGTCCACGGCGGCCAGCGCCTCGCGACCATCATGGATACGGCCCAGTGCCTTGAGGTGATCCGGGTTGAAGCTCTGGATACCGATGGACAGGCGATTGATGCCGGCAGCGCGGTAGTCCTTGAACTTGGCCTGTTCGAAGGTGCCAGGGTTGGCTTCCAGAGTAATCTCGATATCACTGGCAAAGCGCAGCCGCTGCTGCATGGCCTCCAGCAGCCGGCCGAGGCTGGCGGCGGAAAACAGGCTCGGGGTACCGCCGCCGAAGAAGATCGAGGTCAACTCGCGATCGTGGGCATACGCCAGGTCTTCATCCAGATCGGCGATCAGCGCATCGATATAGGCGTCTTCGGGCAGGCCGCCCTGGTGGGTATGCGAGTTGAAGTCGCAATAGGGGCATTTACGCACGCACCAGGGAATATGCACATAGGCCGCCAGGGGCGGCAGCGTCATCTCGGTCGATTCAGTATTGCTCACGCCAACCCCAGGCGGGCGCGCAGCAATACCATGGCCCGCGCGCGGTGGCTGAGCTGATTCTTCTGTTCGGCAGGCAGCTCGGCGCTGGAGACACCCAGTTCAGGTACCAGAAACAGCGGGTCATAACCGAACCCGTGTTCGCCCCGGGCAGCGTGCAGAATGCGTCCTTCCCAGGCACCTTCGCAGATGATCGGCACCGGGTCCTCGGCATGACGCACCAGTGCCAGCGCGCAGATGAAGCGGGCGCCGCGCTGCTCGTCCTCGACGTCTTTCAGGGCGTCGAGCAGTTTGGCATTGTTGGCCGCATCGCCCTGACCCTCGGCGTAGCGCGCCGAGTAGATGCCGGGTGCGCCGCCGAGGGCATCCACCGCCAGCCCGGAGTCGTCGGCCAGCGCAGGCAGACCGGACGCTTGCGCAGCGTGACGAGCCTTGATGATGGCGTTCTCGATAAAGCTCAGACCGGTCTCTTCAGCTTCCTCGCTGATGAAGCGGCTCTGCGGCAGCACCTCGATGTGCTCGCCGAGCATGGCCTGCAGCTCCTTGAGCTTGCCGGCATTGTTACTGGCCAGTACCAGCTGGCTGAACGGCAATGCGACTTTATTCATCGGGGTGAAACTCCTGCTGGAAACGCAGGGTATGCGTCGGCGCCCCTTCTTCTGCCTGGACTCTGACCTCGAACTGCAGCAGTCCGCGTTGGCCAGCGGTGTAGTTGGCAACGAAGTACACGGCGTCCTGCTCCTTCACACGGATGAACTGCAATGGCGTGGTCTGTTGCAACAGGTTCTTCACTGTACCTTCGACGCGCGCATCCACCGCCTGGGGGCCTTCGGCGCTGTTGCGCTGCACGGCAATGTTCACCACGCCTTGTCGGGGGCCGCGCTGCAAGCCGGTGGCTGCCGCTATATCCGGTTGCAGGAACGAGCTGTTGAAGGTGTTGTGATACACCAGCAGGTCGCCGAAGCGTTGCGGGCTTGGTGCGGGGCCTTGCTGGGCGGAGGCGACGCTGGTGGCGAACATCAACAGGCCGGCAATCAGTATACGTTTCATGGTCAACTCCTTGTCAGCGCGTGACACGGTAAATGGCGACTTCGCCGAGCAGGTTGGGCCACATGGCGCTCAACTTGCTGCTGCGGTGGGTCTGGTCCACCACTAGACGATCAAGGATGCGTACCGAGCGCTCATGGCATAGCTTCTCGAAATCCTTGAAGGTACAGAAGTGGATGTTGGGTGTGTTGTACCAAGTGTAGGGCATGAACTCGGAGACCGGCATACGGCCTTTGGTGCCCAGATACAACCGGCAGCGCCAGTGCCCGAAATTCGGGAAAGTGAGGATCGCTTCGCGGCCGATACGCAGCATGTCTTCCAGAATGCGGTCGGGGTAATGCACGGCCTGCAGCGCCTGGGTCATGACCACGGTATCGAAGCTGTGGTCCTCGAAGTTGTCCAGTTCCTGGTCCAGATCCTTCTCGATCACATTCACGCCCTTGCGGATGCAGCTGTTGATCTTCTCCGGATCGATCTCCATACCGTAGCCGTGTACCTGTTTGTGGGTTTGCAGGTATTGCAGCAGTTCACCGTCGCCGCAGCCCAGATCGAGCAGGCGGCTGCCGGGTTGAATCCACTTCTGGATAATCTGCAGATCAGCGCGCAGGCTCATGCGTCCACCTCGATACAATTCATGTAGCTGCCCAGGGCTTCGACGTAGCGCGGAATCGGCAGCAGGAAAGCATCGTGGCCCTGGGCGGCCTCGATTTCCAGATAGCTGACATTCTTGCGTGCGGCCATCAGTGCATTGGCCAGCTCGCGTGAGCGGGCCGGCGGAAAGCGCCAGTCGGTGGTGAAGGACATGACCATGCAGTTTGCCGTGACGGGCGCCAGCGCCTTGGCCAGATCGTCACCGTGGGCCTGGGCGGGGTCGTAATAGTCCAGTGCCTTGGTCATCAGCAGATAGGTATTGGCATCGAACCGCTCGGAGAATTCCTGGCCCTGATAGCGCAGGTAACTCTCCACCTGGAACTCGACGCTGCTGATGTCGTAATTGAGGCGCTCGGTACGCAATTCGCGACCGAACTTCTTGCCCATGGAATCATCCGACAGATAGGTGATATGCCCGACCATGCGCGCCAGCCCGAGGCCGCGCTTGGGGATGACACCGAAGGCGGCATAATCGCCGCCATGGAAGTCCGGATCGGTGATGATCGCCTGGCGGGCAACTTCATTGAAGGCAATGTTCTGCGCCGACAGCTTGGAGGCGGTGGCGATCGCCACGCAATGCCGCACGCGGTCAGGATAATGAATGGCCCACTGCAATGCCTGCATGCCACCGAGGCTGCCGCCAACCACTGCGGCCCAGCAGTCGATATTCAGGTGGTCGGCCAGCTGCGCCTGACTGTTGACCCAGTCCTCGACGACAATCATCGGGAAATTGCCGCCCCAGGTCTTGCCGGTCTGTGGATCGATGCTCAGCGGGCCGGTCGAGCCATGGCAGCCGCCGAGGTTGTTCAGGCTGACGACGAAGAAGCGATTGGTATCGATGGGCTTGCCCGGCCCGATACAGGAGTCCCACCAGCCAGGCTTGCGCTCATCCTCGCTGTGATAACCCGCGGCGTGGTGATGACCGGACAGGGCGTGGCAGACCAGCACGGCATTGCTGCGGCTGGCGTTCAGTTGGCCATAGGTTTCATAGACCAGCTCATACTCAGGCAAGGTCCGACCGCAGGCCAGCTGCAGGGGCTCCGTGAAGGTCTGGCGTTGCGGCGAGACCAGACCGACGGAATCAGCAGGGAATCTGGACATGGGGTTTAGTGTTCCTAATATGGATTCGGTGCGTACTGATGCGGCAGGTTTACGCTGCCTTCAGAGTGCCAGCGTAAGCCCCTTGGGCATCCCGGTAGCGATGGCCAGATTGGTTACCAGCAGCATATCCAGCAGGTTCAGCGCTATGAAGGCGAAGATCGGCGACAGATCCAGGCCACCCATGGATGGCAGAACGCGGCGGATCGGGGCCAGCACCGGCTCACACAGCTGATACACCAGCACGGCGGCGGGGTTCTGGCTGTGCGGAGCAACCCAGGACAGGATCACGCTGATGATCAGGGCGAAGAAGAACACCTTCAGGAACAGCGCAGTGATACCCACCAGAGACCAGACCAGCAGCTGCAGTATCGCCGGCAGGGCATAGCCCATCAGCTTGATGATCAAAGCCATGAGCAGCATCTGTACGATCAGCGCCAGCACCAGCGAAGCGAAATCAAGGCCGGCAAAGCCCGGAATCACCCGGCGCATGGGGCGCAACAGAGGCTGCGTGGCACGCGCGATGAACTGCGAGATGGGGTTGTAGAAGTCGGCGCGTACCAGTTGCAGGATAAAGCGCAGCAGTACCAGCAGCAGATACAGGCTGCCCAGTGTCTGCACTATATATACAGCTGCCATATTCAGTCCGGTCATGATGTTTCCTCAGGCTAGTTCTTTTGACAGTTCGGCAGAGCGCGCGGCGGCAGCTTGCATGGCGCGGGCAACCATGCCGGGCAGGTCATCCCGGCTGAAACTGTTGATGGCTTGTTCGGTGGTACCGTTGGGCGAGCTGACGCGGCGGCGCAATTCGGCAGCATCCACATCGCTGTGCACTGCCATGTCCGCCGCGCCGAGGGCGGTGAACAGGGTCAGGCGTTCAGCGATGTCGCGCGGCAGGCCGAGTTGCTCACCGGCGTCGGTCATGGCTTCCATCAGATAGAAGAAGTACGCCGGACCGCTGCCGGACACCGCGGTGACCGCGTCGATCTGTGCTTCCTGTTCCAGCCACAGGCTGATGCCCACGGCGTTCATGATCTTTTCGCTCAGCAGCTTCTGTTCGGCGGACACCGCAGCCGAGGCATACAGGCCGCTGACACCCTGGCCGCGCAGGGCCGGGGTGTTGGGCATGCAGCGGACGATGGCGGTATCGGCGCCCAGCCATTCGGCAAGGCTGTCGCAGGTGATCCCGGCGGCGATGGAAATCACCAGCTGGCCGGGCTTGCGGGCCGGGAGATCACGGCTGACCGCCTGCAGAACCTGTGGTTTGACCGCCAGTACCAGCACATCACATTCGCTGGCCAGCTGCGCATTCTCGGTCGAGGTGCGGATGCCGAACTGGCGGTTGAGCTTGTCCAGCTGCTCGCTGTTGCGATCGCTGGCGATGATCTGACTGGGCTTGAAGCTCTGTTGCAGCATGCCGCCAATCAGGCTGGTGGCCATGTTGCCGGCACCGATGAATCCGATAGTCGGGGCTGTCATGGAATTATCCTTCGAGATGTGGAGTGGAGTAATCACGCGCGCCGAACAGGGCGCTGCCGATGCGGACAATAGTGGCGCCTTCCTGTACCGCCTCGGTGAGGTCGTCGCTCATGCCCATCGACAAGGTATCCAGCGGCAGCTCGAGGCGCGCCATGGCGTCGCGCAGCGCTTGCAGGGGTTGCCGGCGTGCGGCGCTGTCGTCGGCCGGAGCGGGAATCGCCATCAATCCGCGCAGGCGCAAACCCGGCAGCGTGGCGATTTCCTTGCTCAGCGCGGCCAGCTCGTCCAGGGCAATGCCGGATTTGCTGTCCTCGCCACTGATATTGACCTGCAGGCAGATGTTCAACGGCGGCAGCTCGGGCGGACGCTGCGCCGACAGGCGCTGGGCGATCTTCAGCCGGTCGACGCTGTGTACCCAGTCGAAGTGTTCGGCGATGGCGCGGGTCTTGTTCGATTGAATGGGGCCGATGAAATGCCAGACCAGTGGCAGATCCTGCAGTTGCTCGATCTTGTCCAGCGCTTCCTGCAGGTAATTTTCGCCGACATGGGTCAGCCCGGCGGCCCAGGCATCACGGATGGCACTGGCCGGACGGGTTTTGCTCACAGCCATCAGGGTAATGCTGTGCGGATCGCGCTCAACAGTGTGCGCTGCACGCGAAATGCGTTCACGAACGTTTGCAATATTCTCTGCTATCGTGGACATTACGGACGTTATTTACCTTGCCAATGGAATTGACCTGCCGAGCATTCTACATGCTTGCAGGTTGCAATGGGGAACCCTATGGATATAACCGAGCTGTTAGCCTTCAGCGCCAAGCAGGGCGCGTCGGACTTGCACCTGTCGGCCGGACTGCCGCCCATGATTCGAGTGGATGGCGATGTGCGCCGGATCAACGTACCGGCACTGGAACACAAGCAGGTTCATGCACTGATCTACGACATCATGAACGATAGACAGCGCAAGGACTTCGAGGAATTCCTCGAAACCGACTTCTCCTTCGAAGTACCCGGTGTCGCCCGCTTCCGGGTCAACGCCTTCAACCAGAACCGCGGTGCCGGTGCGGTATTCCGGACCATTCCTTCCAAGGTACTGACCATGGAAGATCTGGGCATGGGCGACGTGTTCAAGCGGATCACCGATGTTCCCCGCGGACTGGTGCTGGTCACCGGGCCGACCGGTTCGGGCAAGTCCACCACGCTGGCGGCCATGCTCGACTACCTGAACTGCAACAAGTACCAGCACATCCTCACCATTGAGGACCCGATCGAATTCGTTCACGAGTCGAAGAAGTGCCTGGTCAACCAGCGTGAAGTGCACCGCGATACCCATGGCTTCTCCGAAGCCCTGCGCTCGGCGCTGCGGGAAGACCCGGATATCATTCTGGTAGGTGAGTTGCGTGATCTGGAAACCATCCGCCTGGCGCTGACCGCCGCGGAGACCGGTCACCTGGTATTCGGCACTCTGCACACCACCTCGGCGGCCAAGACCATCGACCGGGTGGTCGACGTCTTCCCCGGCGAAGAGAAGGCCATGGTCCGCTCGATGCTGTCCGAATCCCTGCAGGCGGTCATCTCCCAGACCCTGCTGAAGAAGATCGGCGGTGGCCGGGTGGCGGCGCACGAAATCATGATTGGCACACCGGCCATCCGTAACCTTATTCGCGAGGA
>JASJKW010000168.1:0-3813 GCA_037621305.1 Pseudomonas sp. | reverse complement strand
GGTCGGTTACTGCCCGGAGGAGCGCGGTATCTTCGCCAGCCTCAACGTCGAGGAAAATCTGCTTCTGCCACCCACGGTGCGCAGCGGCGGCATGAGCCTCGATGAACTTTACGAAATGTTCCCCAACCTATACGAGCGGCGGTTCAGCCAGGGCACACGGTTGTCCGGCGGTGAACAGCAGATGCTGGCCATGGCGCGCATCCTGCGTACCGGCGCCAATCTGCTGCTGCTCGACGAGATTACCGAAGGGCTGGCACCGGTGATCGTGCAGAAACTCGGTGAGGTATTGATCAAGCTCAAGCAGCGCGGCCTGACCATAGTGCTGGTGGAGCAGAACTTCCGCTTCGCCGCACCGCTGGCCGACCGGCATTACGTAATGGAACACGGCCGCATCATCGAAGAAATCGAGGCGGCGGATCTGGATTCGAAGAAGGCGTTTCTCAATTCCTGTCTCGGGGTATGAGCCCCGGGTCCGACTCAGGAAGCGGTAACTGGCAGCAAGGGCTGTCGGTCCAAACAACAAAAACAATCAAGAGTGGTGAATCAATGAGTTTCTTCCGCAAAAGCGCGAGTGCCATCCTGGCCAGCAGCCTGATCGCCGGAGCCGCCCAGGCCGAGATCAGCAACGACGAAATCCGTATCGGCTATCTGGCTGATATGTCAGGTACCTACCGTGACCTGGCAGGGCCAGGTGGCCTGGAGGCGTTGAAGATGGCGGTAGAGGATTTCGGCGGCGAAGTTGACGGCAAGAAGATTGTCGTCTTTCACGCCGATGACCTGAACAAGCCGGACGTCGGCGCCAACACAGTGCGTCAGTGGATCGACGAGCGCAACGTCGACATGGTGACGGGCATGGTCGCCAGTTCCGTGGTGCTCGCTGCGAACCGGGTATTGGAACAGAGTGGCAAGCTGGCGCTGATTTCGGGTGCTGCAGCTTCCAGTATCACCAATGAATATTGCTCACCCAACCATATCCACTGGACCTACGACACCTATGCATTGGCCAATGGCACGGCCAAGGCCATGCTCGCCAACGGCGGCAAGAGCTGGTACATCCTCACGGCCGACTATGCCTTCGGCCACGCGATGGAGACCGACATCTCCAGAATCGTGGAAGAGGGTGGTGGCAGCGTCGTCGGCAAGATCCGCCATCCGTTCCCCAGTAACGACTTCTCGTCCTACATACTGCAGGCGCAGGGTTCTGGCGCCGAAGTGATCGCGCTGGCCAACGCCGGTTCCGATACCGTCAACTCGCTAAAAACCGCCAGTGAGTTCGGTGTCACCCAGGCCGGGCAGCAACTTGCCGGTATGGTGGTGTTCCTCAACGACATTCACGCCATGGGTCTGGACGTGACGCAGGGATTGATGCTGACCACCGGCTGGTACTGGGATATGGATGAAGACACCCGTGCCTGGGCGCAACGCTACTACGAGCGTACCAACCGCATGCCCGGGATGGTGCCAGCCGGTATCTATTCGGCCACCACTCACTATCTGAATGCGATAAAAGAGGCCGGGACCGACGAGACGGTGGCGGTACGCGCCCAGATGGCCAAGACACCGATCAACGATATGTTCGCCAAAAACGGCTATATCCGCGAAGACGGCCGCATGATGCACGACATGTATCTGGTACAGGTCAAGACGCCTGCAGAATCCAAGGGCGAGTGGGATCTGTACAAGGTGGTCCGTGAAATTCCCGCGGAACAGGCCTATCGGCCGATGTCCGAAAGCCAGTGCGAGAAGCTGGTCACAAAGAGCTGACCGGCAGCAGGTCCGCGTCATCGCCCGGTCGGTAACGGTCGGGCGCTTCAGACTTACATCGAGTGGTGAACCATGACTCTCGTATTCGGCATTCCCCTGAGCGTACTGCTCGGGCAGTTGCTGCTCGGCCTTATCAACGGCGCGTTCTACGCACTGCTGAGTCTCGGCCTGGCGATTATTTTCGGCCTGCTGCGCATCATCAACTTCGCTCATGGTGCGCAGTACATGCTGGGCGCCTTCGCCGCCTATCTGGGCCTGAACTATCTGGGTGTGAACTACTGGGCGGCGCTGCTGCTCTCGCCGTTGCTGATCGGCGGTCTCGGCATGGCCATTGAGCGTGGACTGCTGCGGCGTATTGCCGGTGAAGATCATCTCTACGGACTGCTGCTGACCTTCGGCCTGGCGCTGATCATTGAAGGCAGTTTCGTCAAGTTGTTCGGTGTGTCGGGCTCGTCCTATCCGATGCCCGAGATACTCCGAGGCGGCTTCAATCTGGGTTTCATGTTCCTGCCCACCTATCGCGCCTGGGTGATCGTCGCCGCGCTGGTGGTGTGCCTGACGACCTGGTACGTCATCGAACGCACGCGCCTGGGTTCCTACCTGCGCGCCGGCACTGAAAACCCCAAGCTGATGCAGGGTTTCGGCATCAACGTACCGCTGCTGGTGACCCTGACTTACGGTTACGGCGTCGCTCTGGCGGCATTTGCTGGCGTGCTGGCAGCACCCATCTATGCAGTAACGCCGGGCATGGGCTCCAACCTGCTGATTGTCGTGTTCGCCGTGGTTGTCATCGGCGGCATGGGCTCGATTCTCGGTGCCATCGTTACCGGGATCGCCATGGGCATAATCGAGGGCCTGACCAAGGTGTTCTATCCGGAGGCGGCCAATACCGTGGTGTTTCTGGTCATGGTGGCGGTGCTGCTGATTCGCCCTGCGGGACTGTTCGGGAAGGAGGCATGAGCATGACGAATCCGGTCAATAATCAGGCGGCACCCATGCCGCAGGCAAGCGTGGTGCGTGAGCGCAGGCACGCGGCGGCGCGCCGCCAGAAGATCTTTTATGCGGTACTGCTGGGTATAGCGCTGGTGGCGCCGTTCATGGCCTATCCGGTATTTCTGATGAAGCTGCTGTGCTTCGCACTGTTCGCCTGCGCTTTCAACCTGCTGCTGGGCTACGCGGGATTGCTGTCTTTCGGCCATGCTGCCTTCTTTGCTACCGGTGGCTACATTACCGGTCATGTGCTGAGTACCTACAGCGGACTGAGTACCGAATTGGGCATTCTCGTCGGCACTCTGGCGGCAACGGTGCTCGGTACCTTGTTTGGCATGCTGGCAATCCGCAGGCAGGGTATCTATTTCGCCATGATCACCCTGGCGCTGGCGCAGCTGGTGTTCTTCGTGTTCGTTCAGGCGCCGTTCACCGGTGGTGAAAACGGCCTGCAGGGCGTTCCGCGTGGACACCTGTTCGGCTTTATCGACATGAACAACAACATGGCCATGTATTACTTCGTACTGGCGGTGTTCGTGCTCGGCTTTGCCATCATCCAGCGCACCATTCATTCACCCTACGGCCAGGTACTCAAGGCGATTCGCGAGAACGAGCCGCGGGCGGTATCGCTCGGCTACAACGTTGATGCGCACAAGCTGCTGGCTTTCGTCATCTCCGCAGCGCTGGCCGGTCTGGCCGGATCCACCAAGACCGTGGTGTTTCAGCTGGCATCGCTGACCGATGCACATTGGCACATGTCCGGCGAGGTCATCCTGATGACCCTGCTCGGCGGTGTCGGTACCATTCTTGGCCCGCTGGTCGGCGCCACTGTGGTGGTGACCTTGCAGAGCTCGCTGTCCAACGGCCCGCTGGGTGAGTGGGTGCATGTGATTCTCGGCGTGATCTTCGTACTGTGCGTACTGCTGTTCCGTGCGGGCATCGTCGGTTGGCTGGAACGCCTGGTTAAGCGCAACTTCAAATAACCTGCAGGACAGTGCACCGCCTGACCCCGGTCCGGCGGTGCATTACTGTGTCCCTCAGCTGAAAATCATCTACCGGAGG
>JASJKW010000167.1:0-19106 GCA_037621305.1 Pseudomonas sp. | reverse complement strand
GGCGTTTGCCGATCGAGGCGGGGCTTACCGCCTATTTGTATGCCTGGGTTGAAAATCAGGTCGCCGCGGCGATCAAGAGCGTGCCGCTGGGCCAGGTGGCGGGGCAGCGGATTCTGCTGCACCTGCGTGCGCAACTGCCCGGGGTGGTCAGTACTGCGCTGACATGCAGCCGCGCCGAGCCGCCAGTGCTGACTACCTTCGCACCGCACTATGCGATTATTTCCTCCCGCCATGAAACCCAGTTTTCCCGACTGTTCAGATCCTAGCGCCGTTATCCATTTCATTATTGGAGCATTATCATGCACGACATTTCTTCTCTCAACGGCCGCAGCAAGTCGCTCCCGCCTCTTCGTGTGGGCGTAGGCGGGCCTGTCGGCTCCGGCAAGACCACCCTGCTGGAGATGGTCTGCAAGCGCATGTATCCGCAACATGACCTGATCGCCATCACCAATGATATCTACACCAAGGAGGATCAGCGCCTGCTGACGCTGTCGGGCGCGCTGCCGCCCGAGCGGATTCTGGGCGTGGAAACCGGAGGCTGCCCGCACACGGCCATCCGCGAAGATGCGTCCATCAACCTCGAAGCCATCGATCGCATGCTGGAAAAGTTTCCCGATGCGGATATCGTTTTCATCGAGTCGGGCGGCGATAACCTCGCAGCGACCTTCAGCCCTGAGCTGTCGGATCTGACGCTGTATATCATCGACGTAGCCGCCGGCGAAAAGATTCCGCGCAAGGGGGGCCCGGGCATCACCAAATCGGACCTGTTCATCATTAACAAGACTGACCTGGCCCCCCATGTCGGGGCTGACCTGGCGGTCATGCGCCAAGACACATTGCGTATGCGCGGCGACAAGCCTTTTGTCATGTGCAACCTGAAGACCGGTGACGGGCTGGATGAGATAGTGGGCTTTCTAGAGCGTAACGGGCTGTTCATGCCAGCCGCAACGCAGCGCTGAGCCGGAATTTGCCAACCCTTGCATGAGTGTTATGGTTGCTGCATCGGCTCCTCCGTCAGGTTTGATGGCGGCATGCCTGGCCATGCTGTCAAAGAAGGACGGTGAATGATCCTGCACTACCGCAAAATGCACAGCTTGCGCATCGCCGCCGTTGCCCTGGCGCTGTTGTCGAGTGCCTGCAGTGTCGCTCCGCCAGCGGAGCCCGAGCTGCCTTTCAGCCTGCCGGCGACCTTTGCCGCCGAGCCCTCCAGTGCCTTCGTACCCTCCGAGCGCTGGTGGCTGGAATTCGATGATGAGCGGCTGAACCACTTTGTCGACATGGCGCTGGTGCGCAACCCCGGCCTGGCACAGGCCGTTGCCCGCGCGCGGATCGCCGAGGCGCGGGTCCGCTCCACCGGTGCCGATACCTTGCCCCAGATCGGCATCGGTCTGAACAGCACCCGCCAGCGGCAGAATCTGTCGGGGCTGGGGTTGTCGGATCTGGCGGGGGATATGGCCATCCTCAGCAATAATCACAATGCGGCGCTGGATATCAGCTGGGAGCTGGACCTGTGGGGTCGCCTGTCGGCCCTGACCGCCTCAGCCCGCGCCGACTTTCTGGCCAGCGGAGAACAACTGCGTGGCTTGCGTCAGTCAGTGGCGGCGCAGATTACCCAACTGTATTTCGATATCGCCCATGCCCGGGCGCAGGTCGAGCTGTCGGAAGACACCGTCACGGCGCTGGAGGAAATGGCCCGGCAAATCAATAACCGGGTGCAGGTCGGTATTGCCTCGCCAGCCGATGGCATGCTCGCCGATGCCAATCTCGGTTCGGCCCAGGCCGGGCTGGAACAACGCCGTGAAGCCCTGGCGCTCAGTGTGCGGCAACTGGAAGTGTTGATGGGTTCCTACCCGGCTGGCATGTTGCAGACCACCGCCACTCTGCCTGATGTGGTGCCGGCGCCCGCGGCAGGCGTACCTGTGCAGTTGCTGGCGCGCCGGCCTGATGTGCGTGCAGCCGAGCTGGCGTTGATCGGCGCGGGTTATCAGCTGGGCGCAGCCAAGCGCTCCTTCCTGCCTTCCTTTTCGCTGACAGGTTCGGCCGGCTATGCCGGCAGTGAATTCTCTGAACTGTTCAACAGCGGCAATCTGGTCTGGTCGATTGCCGGGCGCATCGTCCAACCGATCTTCCAGGGGGGGCGGTTGGTCGCACAGGTGGATATCACCGAAGGCCAGCGTGACGAGATGCTGAACGCCTATGTTGAAACCGCGCTCAATGCCCTGGCGGAAGTGGAAAGCCGGCTGGCGGTGGAAAACCTGCTGGCGCGCCGCGAGCAGGTATTGGACGGCTCGGCCGGTGCAGCAGAAGAAGCCGTCAGGGTGTCCTATAACCGTTACCTGCAAGGCATTGACCCCTTCCTCAATGTTCTGGAAAGCCAGCAGCGCGCCCTGGATGGCCGCAGCGCGCATATCACCGCCCGCCATGCGCGCATCGAGAACCGTATTGCCCTGCATCTGGCCCTGGGCGGCGGCTTCGAGCTTGCCTCGCCTGAGGTACTTGCGGTGACGCCCGTGGCTGCCGGCAGCTTATCCACCAACCCACCAGAAGAGCGCAGATAAATGAACAAGATTCGACTGAGCGCTATCGGCATGGCCATATTGTTCGGACTGCTGGGGTGTGGTAGTTCGGAGGAACCGGACCAGCAGCAGGACGCTGAGCCCAACGCTGTGGCTCAGCAGGATGGCGGTACCCAGGTGGTCAGCGTCAAGGTGGTGCCTGTGGAGCACCGCAATCTGCAGGCCTGGGTTTACAGTCAGGGCACTGCCCGTTCCCGGCAGCGTGAATTTCTCACCTTCACCCAGCAGGGCGTGGTATCCCATGTGGATGAGGATCTGCGGATCGGCAGCCCGGTCAAGGCCGGGCAACTGATCGCTCATCAGGCCCCGGAGCGGGTGCAGGCCGATCTGCAGGCCGCCAGGGCAGCTCTGGCGGAAGCCGAAGCCAACCTCTCGCTGGCCAGGGTAACCCGCAAGCGCTACGAAACGCTGATCGAACAGCGCTCAGCTTCGCAGCAGGAACTGGACCAGGCCGTGGTGCAGGTAGAGCAGGCCACCGCCGCCCGGGACAACAGTCGTGCGCAACTGGCGCAGGCGCAGTTGAGTGTCGACGAATCGCGTTTGATATCGCCTATTGACGGGGTATTGGCGCGGCTGAATATCGAGAAGGGCCGCTATTTCATGCCCAGTATCGTGCAGACCAACACCGAGCAGAATGCGCTGCGCACGGTGCCGGCGCTGGTGATCGATCCGAACCGCTTCGAAGTGCGGGTGGATCTGCCATCCTATGATTTCCGTCAGGTCGAGAACGGTGCCCGGGTGATGATCGGGGGGGAGCCACCCTTGGATGGGCGTGATGTCGATCCGTTGATCGGCGAGGATCGGGTGGCTGGCAAGGTGCATGCGATCAGCCCGTCCCTTGATCCGGAAACCCGCACCTTCGAGGTCATCGCGCACACCGAAGGGGAGAGCCCCCGGTTGCAGGATGGCGAATTCGTCGCGGTCTGGATCGCCCTGCCAGCGCTGCAGAACAACCTGGCCGTTCCCCTGGAAGCGCTGCGCTTTCGCAATGATCAGACCTTTCTCTTCGTGGTGGACAGTGAAAACGGCCGGGTCCATGAGCGCCGGGTTGAGTTGGGCCAGCAGGCCGGCGCCTACCGTGCCGTCATCGACGGTGTAGAGGAGGGCGAACAGGTGGTGACCGATGGGCGTGCTGCGCTCTACGATGGCCAGCGGGTGCGGATACTGCAAACCGGTGAGGCGCTTGAATGAGTGCTGCTAACGGTCCGGATGACAGCCTGCCGGCCAATACCCGGCAGGAAAGCGATGAGGTGCGCTCGGCCCACCCGCTGGCGCGGTTCTTCTTCCTGCAGCCGATCTTCGGCATTCTGCTGCTGATCATCCTGCTGCTTGGCGGGTTGATGGCCTATACCCAGCTGGTCAAGGAATCCCTGCCGGATCTGAATATTCCCCAGGCCACCATCACCACCGGCTGGCCCGGTGCCGACCCGCGCACCATCGAGGAACAAGTCACCGATATCATCGAGGACGAAGTCACGACCCTGGAAGGGGTGCGCAAGGTCGACAGCGCCTCCTATGATTCCTTTTCGGTGATTTCTGTCGAATTCGATGCCTCTGCCGATCCCATCGACGCCATGACCCGGCTGCGCGCCGCCGTGGCCGATGCCGAGGCGGAGTTGCCCGCAGACGTGGAGCGCCCGGCGATCGAACAGGCCTCCGTGGATGATCGGCCGATTCTCACCTTCACCCTGCATGGAGAAGCCGGCTCGGCGACCATGAACGATCAGGCTCGGCGCATCCGCGATGTATTGGAGCGGGTGACCGGTGTCCGGGAAGTGAGCATCGGTGGGGAGCGCGAGGAGATAGTGCAGATACTGCTGCGTCCCGAGCGGCTGCTGGCGTTGGGGTTGTCGCCGTCATCGGTGCGCGATGCCGTGCAGCGGGCCAACGTAGAGCAGCCTTTCGGCGAGATCCACAGCGACGATATCGGCGCCGTGGTGCGTCTGGAAGGGCGTTTCCGCGATGTCGATGACTTGCGGGCACTGCCGGTGGCGCGGCTCAGCGGCCCCGGTGCTGATCGTCCGGTGCGCCTCGACGAAGTGGCATCGGTGCGCCGCATGCAGGAAACCGAAACCTCGCGCGCCTTCTTCAGTGCCGATGGCGAAGACTACGCCGCGTCGCTGGATATCTCGGTACGCAAGAGCCCCGGCGCCGATACGGTGAACCTGGTGGAGAAACTGCACAGCGCATTGGCGCAGATGAAGGAGGACGGTGCCTGGCCGTCCGGCCTGGAGTACAGCATCATCCAGGACGAAGCGGATCAGATCATGGAGTCGCTGGCCGAGGTGTTCGTCAGCGCGCTGCAGACCATGGCGGTGGTCTTCATCATCCTGCTGCTGACCATCGCCTGGCGCGAGGCGATTCTCGCCGGACTCTCGGTGCCGGTGACCTTTGCCGGAGTGCTGCTGATCATCCTGATCATGGGCTACTCGCTCAACGAACTGGTAGTCATCGGTATGGTGATCGCGCTGGTGATGATCGTTGATGTGTTCATCATCCTGCTGGAAGGCCTGCACGACGAGATATACAACGGCGGCAAGACCTTCGGTCAGGCAGTACTGGCCACGGTCAAACGCTACGCGCTGCCGGCTTTTGCTGCGCAGGTGACCACTATTCTGGCGCTGGCGCCGCTGATGTCGATCAGCGGCACCGTGGGTGAATTCATCCGCGTGCTGCCGACCACCACTGTGGTCTGTCTGGTTCTCTCCTTCATTGTCGCCATGTTGTGCACTTTGCCGCTGGCCCGCGCTTTGCTGGGCAAGCAGCAAAAATCCGAGGATCCGCAGCGTCAGGGGCTGTCCGACCGTGTCACGGCCCGGGCGGTCGGCGGCCTGGAAAGCTGGAATGCGCGCTGGGTAGTGGGGCGCCGCCGGCAATCCGGATTGTGGGTGATCGGCGCCATCGCCCTGTTTGTGTTTTCCATGTGGGCCTTCACCCAGGCGCGGGTCGAACTGTTTCCGCCCACCGACGGTGAGCGTCTGGGTATCAACATCGAGTTGCCGCCCACAGTGCAACTGGAAACATCTCAGGCGATTGCCGACGATATCGGCGCCATTCTGCGCGACAAGCCGTACTTTCAGAGTGTGGTCAAGCTGGTGGGGCTGAAGAGCCCCTTTGCTGCCGGTTCGATGGCTGCCAATCTGCAGCCCAGCGAGGCGGAAAACTTCATCGGTTTCTCTGCAATCTTCCGACCGCTGGAGGAGCGTGACGCCACCTCGTACGAGCTGTCCGACGATCTGCGCCGCGAGTTGTCCAGCCATCTGGAGCAGCATGTTGCCGCCGCGCAGTTGTTGGTAGTGCCGGAATCCAGCAGCCCGAGCGTGGGCGATCCGATCGAGATCCAGTTGATCGGATCGGACATGGATGAATTGCTGCGGCTGTCCCGCGAAGTGCAGACGTTGCTGGCCGGGACTCGGGGTGTGGTCGATGTGCGCGACAACATTGGTATGCTCAAGCCGCAGCTGGCGCTGCAGCCCGACCGCGAAGCCGCCAACTTCTTCGGCATTGATCATGGCGATCTGGCCTCTCAGCTGCGGATTGCCTTCAGCTCCGACGAAGTCGGCACCTTCGTTACCGCTGACGGCGATGACAATATCGATATCCGTCTGGGCACCGAATGGCCCAGCCGTCCCGGCGAAGCTGGCGGGCCGCGCAGCACCGAGGAGCTGACGCGGGTGCGTGCTTTCACCCAGGATGGCCGCTCGATTGCCATGCAGCAGCTGCTCAAGCCCAGCCAGTCCGAATCCGCCATCGCCATCTCCCATGTCGGTGGTGAACGGGCGTTGACCGTCATGGCCAAGAACGAAGGGCGCACCGTCAGCGAAGTCTTCGCTGAAGTCCAGCCGCAGCTGGATGACATGCAGCGGCAATGGCCTTCCGGCTACCGCGCGGTGATCGGCGGTGAAGCCGCGGACACCACGGAAACCTTCTCGTCGGCACTACTGGCACTGGTTGTCGCCGTGGTGTTGGTGGTCGGGGTGCTGGTTATCCTGTTCAGCAGTTTCCGCCAGGCTTTCATCATCTTTGCCACCATGCCGCTGGCGGTGATCGGCGCCGCCCTCGGCTTCTGGGTGTTCGATATCACCTTCTCGTTTTTTGCCATGATCGGTCTGGTCTCGCTGATCGGCATTGCCATCAACAACGGCATCATCATGGTCGATACCATGAACCGCTTCATGAAAGAGGGCATGAGCATTCCCGAAGCCGCCGCGGCCGGTTCCGCCCGGCGCCTGCGGCCGCTGCTCACCACGGCCATCACCACCATCATCGGTCTGGTGCCGCTGGCAATCAGCAGTGCCTTCTATCGGCCGCTGACATTGGTGATCATCTTCGGCTTGATCTCGGTGTCGGTACTGGCACTGTTCGTGGTGCCGGCGTTGTATGTGTTGTTGACGCCGGAGCGCGCGAGAGAGGGGAAGATACTGGATTGAGAGAGTGGCACCCGCGTAAGCGACACCCTGTCGAGAGTGCCGCCTATGTCGGGAGCGTTTAACCGGCGGCGGGTGCCCCGGCGAGCGAACGGTAGACATTGACCATCGCCAGCACTCGTTCCGTCTGGCTGCGCACCAGGCTGTCGCGCATCACCGTCAGCTCCTGCTCGGCCGCCAGCAATTCGAAGTACCCTATGAAACCCTGCTCATACCTGTCCCGGGCCTGATCCACGGCCTGCACCGCAGCATCGGTTGCGCTTTGCAGCAGCGCCACGCGCTCCTGCGACAGCTGATAACGCAGCAACCAGGTTTCGGTCTCCTCCAGCGCCTGCAGCACAGCCTCGCGATATTCCGCCAGCAGTCTCACTGATTGAGCGTCTGCCGCATCGATGCGGGCCTGCACTTGCGCCCGGTCGAGGAATGTCCAGTCGATACCCAGGGCTACGCGACCGGTGCGCGCACCGGCAGTAAACAGATCAGACCCATTGCCGGCCAGCGAGCCCAGCAGCCCGCCGAGCGTGAAACGCGGGAACAGGTCGGCAGTGGCCACCCCAATACGTGCGTTGGCAGCAGCCAGACGCCGTTCCGCCGCCTGAATATCAGGCCGTCTGCGCAGTACCTCGCCGGGGCTGCCGGCAGCAATGTCAGGCGCATTGTCGGGAAGTTCTGCGGGTGTCGCCAGGGTGGTGGCCAGCGCGGTGGGCAGCTGGCCGGTCAAGATACCCAGGCGGTGGATGACCGCGCCGATATCCGCTTGCAGCTGCGGGATGATGGCGCGGGTGGAGTCCAGCTGAGCACGAGCGCGTACCTGATCGAACAGCGTGCCGCGACCCGCTTCCAGGCGCGCTTCAACAATATCCAGGGACGCCTGCAACAGATCGGCGTTCTGTTCGGCTACACGCAGTTGCTGTTGCAGGCCGCGCAACTGGAAATAGTGGCTGGCCACTTGTCCGGCCAGCGCCACCTGCAGGGTCTGGTGATCGGCTCCTGCCGCCTGCAGTTCGGCTTCGCTGGCGTCACTGGCCGACCGTAGGCGGCCGAACAGATCCAGTTCCCAGCTGAGCACTCCACCGGCCTGATACAACTCCTGCCGCTCCTGATCAGGCTGACGGCGCTCCACTTCGGCCAGATGCTGTCCCGATACTCCGGCACCGGCCGTGACACTCGGCAACTGCTCGCGTCGGGTTCCGCGCAACAGCGCTGCCGCCTCCTGATAGCGCGCCAATGTTGCCTGCAGGCTCAGGTTGCCTGACAGTGTTTTCTCGATCAGCTGCGCCAACAGGGGATCGTCGAAGCCCTGCCAGAAGCGTTGCTCGTTATCCGCGCCGGCCAGCTTGGTATCCTCGACCTCTGGCTGTTGCCGGGCAAAGTGCTCAAGCGGCACGGGCTCCGGCGCCTGGTAATCCGGACCTACCGCGCAGGCACTGAGCAGCGCGGCAAGGGAGAGAATGCTGATGACTTTATGCATGGGAATCGTCCCCCTTCTGCTTGCCTCTTTTGGCCAGGGCTCTCAGCGCCACGTAGAACACCGGCGTCAGCAGCAGGCCGAACACGGTGACACCTATCATGCCGGTGAAGACGGTAATGCCCATGGCGTTGCGTACCTCCGCGCCGGCGCCGGTGGCCAGCACCAGCGGTACCACGCCTGCGATGAAAGCCACCGAGGTCATGATGATCGGGCGCAGCCGCAGGCGGCTGGCTTCCAGCGCGGCGCTGATGGTGTCGCGGCCCTGGAGTTCAAGTTCGCGGGCGAATTCGACGATGAGAATCGCGTTCTTGCAGGCCAGTCCCATCAGCACCACCAGTCCGACCTGGACGAAAATATTGTTGTCGCCGCCAACCATCCACACGCCGAACAGCGCAGCGAGCATGCATATGGGGACGATCAGGATGACCGCCAGCGGCATCACCCAGCTTTCATACAGGGCCGCCAGCACCAGAAACACCAGCAACACGGCCACTGGGAACACGACCATGGCGGCATTGCCCTGGGTTACCTGCTGGAAGCTCAGGTCGGTCCATTCCAGCGTCATGCCAGCCGGCAGAGCTTCTTCGGCGAGGTTTTCCACCGCGTCCAGCGTCTCAGTGGATGACAGCACGGCTGGATCGGATTGGCCAAGCAGGTCCGCGGCGGGATAGCCGTTATAACGGATTACCGGGTCCGGGCCGAAACTCTCACGCAAGGTGACCATGGTGTTCAGCGGCACCATCTGGTTGTCCGCGTTACGCGTATAGAGATGGTCAATGTCGCTGGGCTCGTCGCGGAACTGTGCGTCAGCCTGGGCCATGACGCGATAGGTACGGCCGAACAGATTGAAGTCATTGATGTACTGCGAGCCAAAGTACAGCTGCAGGCTGCCGAACAGGTCATCCAACTGCACGCCCTGCGCCTTCGCCTGCATGCGATCCACATCGGCATCCAGTTGCGGGACGTTGGCCTGATAGGAGCTGAACGGGTAGAACATGCCCGGCGCCTGGCTCAACGCTTGCGCCAGCTCATTGGTAGCGGTCTGCAGCTCACCGTAGCCGGCACCACGGCGATCCTGGATGTACAGAGAATAGCCAGACCCTGCACCCAGGCCGAACACCGGCGGCGGCATGAAGGTAATGGCGAAGCCTTCCTTGATGTCGCCAAGCTGAGCGTTGATATCATCGGAAATCGCCTGGGCGGTGCGCTCGCGTACTGCGAAGTCGTCAAATACCATGAAGACAGTGCCCACGTTCGGCGTGTTGGTGCCCTGTAGTGCGTTGAAGCCAATAAAGGCCAGTGCATCGGACACCCCCTCGGTGTTCAATGCCAGCTCGCTGACCCGCCGGGCAACGGCTTCGGTACGATCCAGCGAGGCACCTTCCGGCAGACGGATACTGCCGATCAGGTATGTCTTGTCCTGGGTCGGGATAAAGCCGCCGGGTACCTGGGTGAAGATCAGCACAGTGCCGCCAAGCAGCAGCATGTACAGCCCGAATACCAGCCCGCGGCTGCTCAGACTGCGGCCCACCAGCGCTTCATAACGCTGTGCAATGTGCAGAAAGAAGCGATTGAACGAGCGAAACAGCCAGCCAAACAGTCGGTTGATGATGCGCGCCGGCAGATCCGGTGGCGCGTCGTGCGGCTTGAGCAGCGTGGCCGCGAGTGCTGGTGACAAGGTCAGCGAGTTGATCGCCGAGATGACGGTGGCAATTGCGATGGTCATGGCGAACTGGCGATAGAACTGCCCGGTGATGCCGTCCAGAAATGCCATGGGCACGAAGACCGCGCAGAGCACCAGACTGATCGCCACAATCGGCCCGCTCACCTCGCGCATGGCCTGATGTGCTGCGGCCAGCGGCGCCAGGCCCGCCTCGATATTGCGCTCGACGTTCTCCACCACCACGATGGCGTCATCCACGACGATACCGATGGCCAGGACCATGGCGAACAGTGTCAGCGTATTGATGGAAAACCCCAGCAATAGAAGCACCGCAAAGGTGCCGACAATCGACACCGGCACTGCGAGCAGCGGAATCAGCGAGGCGCGCCAGGTCTGCAGAAACAGGATGACCACCAGCACAACCAGCGCCACGGCTTCGAGCAGGGTAACGATCACTGCCTCGATCGAAGTGCTGACAAAGATGGTCGGGTCATAGGCCACTTCCCAGCTCAGCCCTTCAGGGAAGTCGGCTTCGAGTTCGGACATCTTCTCGCGCACCGCCGCCGAGACATCCAGCGAGTTGGAGCCCGGCGCCTGGAAGATCGGCAGCGCAACCGCCTGACGGTTGTTGAGCAGCGCCCGCAGTGCATCCTGCGAGGCAGCCAGCTCGATACGTGCGACATCCTTGAGCAAGGTGATCTCGCCTTGTTCCCCGGTCTTCAGGACGATGTTGCCAAACTCTTCCACCGTTTCCAGACGGCCCTGGGCATTGATCGAGATGAGCATGTCCGAGCCATCAGGCATGGGCGGCGCACCGATCTGGCCGGCTGACACCTGCAGATTCTGCTCGCGGACGGCGGCGCTGATATCACCCGCCGTCACCCCCAGCGCAGCTGCCCGCTGTGGGTCTATCCACAGGCGCATGGCGTAATCGCCTGAGCCAAACAGCCCGGCCTCACCCACACCGGGGATGCGCGCCAGCTCATCGCGGATATGCAGCACCGCGTAGTTGCGTATGTAGGTTGCATCCAGACTGTCATCCGGAGAGATCAGGTGCACAGCCATCATCAGGTTGGGCGACTGCTTCTGGGTGGTCACGCCCAGCTGGCGGACATCTTCGGGCAGGCGCGGAAGGGCCTGGGACACCCGGTTCTGTACCTGGACCTGTGCTTGATCCGGGTCGGTGCCGAGGGCGAAGGTGATGGTCAGCGCCAGGCTGCCATCGCTGCCGGCAACCGACTTCATGTAGATCATGTTCTCGACGCCATTGATGGCCTCTTCCAGCGGCGTGGCGACCGTTTCGGAAATGGTCCTGGGGTTGGCGCCCGGATAGCTGGCGCTGACCAGCACGCTGGGCGGCACCACCTCGGGATATTCGCTTACCGGCAGCAGTGGGATACTGATAAGCCCGGTAACGAAGATGATGATCGACAGCACCGATGCAAAAATGGGTCTGTCTACGAAAAAACGCGAAAAATTCACGGCAACAGCCTCCCCGAACACGCCGGAGGCGCGCCCGATTCAGTCAGATAAAAAGAGGGGGCGTAGCGCTATTGCGCTACCGCCTCAGGGCGCCGTCGCAACAACCACGGGGGCTTGCGTGCGGTCCATGTCCACGTGCCTGGGAGCGACCTCGATACCGGCCGCTGCAATTTTCTGCAGGCCGTTGACCACGACGTTGTCGCCGGCAGCCAGACCTTTGGTGATCACCAGCAGGCCGTCCACTCGTCGTCCGGTTTCAACAAAACGTCGCTCGACTCGGTTGTTGTCGTCCACCACATACAGGAAGCGGCGATCCTGATCGGTCATGACGGCCTTCTGATCCACCAGCATCGCCGCATCGGCAGTAGCTACCGGCATTTCCACGCGGACGAACTGGCCGGGACGCAGTGCCCCGTCCCGATTGGCGACCTGCGCCCGGTATTGGAGAGTGCCGGTGTGGGCGTTGTACTGGTTGTCGATGAAGTCCAACTGGCCGCGGTAGGGAAAGGAGTTTTCTCCTGCCAGACCTATGCGTACCGGAACGCGCTCTCCGTAGGGATTGTCTTCCGCTGTCTGTTGATTGCTTTCGAAGTACACATACAGAGGGTCGACCGAGACCAGTGTCGAGAGCAGCGTTGCATCGGCGGTGGCAAGGTTGCCCTTGGTCACCTGGGCTCGACCGATACGCCCGCTGACAGGCGCCTTGATCTGGGTATATTCCAGATCAAGCTGGGCGCTTCGCAGTGCGGCCGATGTTGCATCGACTGCTGCCTGGGCCACGCTTTTGGCTGCGGTGCGCTGTTCGAACTCTTCGCGGGAAATAGCTCTGCGCTGCCATAGTTGTTCGGCGCGCTTGGCCTCGCTGCTGGCAAGTGACAGCTGGCTGCGAACCCGTGCAAGATCGGCTTGGGCCAGCTGTACGCGGGCCTTGTAGGGGCGCGGGTCGATAACAAAAAGCACGTCGCCCTCGCTGACCAGTTCACCTTCTTCGAAGCTGACCTGATCGATATAGCCGCTGACTCGGGGCCGAAGCGCTACCGTTTGCGGTGCTTCCACGCGTCCGCTGAATGCGCCCCATAGGGTGACCGGTTCGGCCCGCACCTCGGCCACGTCGACCTCGGGTGCCGGCGGGGGGGCGGTACCAGTCTGGCCTTGTGCATCGCAGCCGGCCAGCACGGCCAGCAGGAGCGCGCCGAGCAATATCATTCTGGCATCCGTGAAGGTGATCGTTTGCATGTCGTTCTCACTTCCCATCGGGGGATCATTGTTCTGAATCGTTTCCGAAGACGCTGGGTCTTCTGGAGTTGCGAACGATAGGACCATCAGCTCTGTTCCAGGTAGCGCATTACTATCGGATGATTGCCTAATTCTGCGAAGTGGCGCTAAGGCGGTCTTGCCGTTACGCTCCAGAAGGAATGGCAATGGGCTACGCTTTCTTTGTTGTAGCCCTTTATTCATGGCCGGTTTGCGCGATCCTGCCGGATGATTGCCTATTCCTGCAAAAGGACCGAGTGGAACGCCTTCCTTGTCCGATCCTGTATATACTGCTCCCACGCCTTCGGAGCTCAGTCATGCATACAGAAGTTCAGTTACCCACCGCCACCTTGCCAGCAGCCATGCACCTTGACCCGGTGAGGCCGAGCCTCGCCGATCTCGTTACTGCCAAAGTGAGCCAAGAAGGCATTTATAAAACGGATATTCCGGGGCTTGAGCTGTTTCGGATGGACGCTCCCTCGTCTGCGTCCACCGTGTATGAGCCTTCGCTGTGCGTGATCGCCCAAGGTTGTAAGACGGTGCAGCTGGGGGAGCGGGAGATCGTCTATGGTGCACTCAGTTATATGGTGAGCAGCGTCGACCTGCCGGTGAATGGTCGTGTCGTCGACGCGACGCCCGAGCATCCATTTTTGGCGGTCAAGGTCAGTATCGACCCCGCAGAGGTGGCCGAACTGGTGTTGCAACTGGGCGATACGCCACCGGTAGAGCCTGTTGATTGCCCCTTTTTCGCCTGCGGCCTCTGTGTTGCCGAGGTCGACCTGGGGATACTGGATGCGATGACCCGCCTGGTTGCATTGCTCGACTCACCCACGGATGCGCGCATGCTGGCACCGCTGATCCGGCGCGAAATTCTCTATCGCGCACTGGTTGGAGAAATGGGCTCGCGCATGCGTGAGTTCGTCTCTGCCGACAGCCAGTCACACCGCATTGCTCAAGTGATTTCGGTACTCAAGGACCGCTTCGCCGAACCGCTTCGAGTACGCGAGCTGGCGAATGATGTGAATATGAGCGAATCCGCGCTGTACCACAGCTTCAAGCAGGTTACCTGCATGTCGCCGGTGCAGTTTCAGAAGAAGCTGCGGCTGCACGAGGCGCGCAGACTGATGCTGAGTGAGGGGCTGGAAGCGGCCACGGCAAGCTACCGGGTAGGCTACGAGAGCCCCTCGCATTTCAGTCGGGAATACAGCCGCATGTTCGGCGCACCGCCGCGCGCCGATGTGCTCAAGCTGCGTAGTGAAGCGCGCATGAGTATGCCCGCCTTGGACTATGCTTAGAGCTGTCTCGTGATGGCAGCCATCAGAATACCGGCAGCAATGGCAGGCAGAGGTTTCTTCCAGACCAGCATGATGATGGCTGTGGTCAGGAGCGCCAGGCGTGCGCTGGTATCACCCTCAAGGGCCATGGGCGTCAGCAGCGCTATCAGCACTGACCCGGACATGGCGCTGATGAACTGCTTGACCCGGTAGCTGATGGGCACAAATGACATGACGAAGACCCCGCCCCAGCGGGTCGCCAGGGTCACGACCGCCATGATCAGTACGATGATAGGTGCACCAAAACCAACCGTTTCGATATTCATGGCTGGGTCTCCGTCCACACCGCACCCAGCACCCCGCCAGCCAATGCGCCCACCACGACATGGCTGTTCTCAGGCAGATACCAATAGGCGAGCAGGGCAGAGCCAGCCGCCACTGCCCAGATAATCAACAGCCGGATACTTTTGTCACCGCCGACCGCCATGGCCAGCAGGAAGCAGCCCATCACCATGTCCAGCCCATACAGCGTCGGGTCCTGTATGGCGTTGCCAAAATAAATGCCCAGCCAGGTGCCGAAGATCCAGAAAGACCAGAGCGCCAGACCGCCACCGAACAGTAGCCCGAAGCCTGGCTGCCCGCGGTGAAATGCCTGTATCGACATCACCCAGTTGGCATCGGATGCAACCAGCATGATGCCGTAGCGCTTGGCCGGTGATAGATAACGCAACCAGGGGTAAAGCGAGGCGCCCATCAGCAGATGACGGGCATTGATGGCGAACACCGTAAGAGCCAGCGGTACTACCGGAACCTGTGTGCCCCACAGCTCCAGCGCTGCGAACTGGGATGCACCGGCGAACACCAGCGTACTCATGAACATGCTCAAGGAAGGCGATAACTCGGTCTGAGTCGCCGCGAGCCCAAAGGCCGCGCCGAAAGCGATGACAAAAATCGCAATGGGGACCAGCTGCTTGAATCCTGCCCAGACATCATGGCGATTGAATTCATGCAGATTTACAGCGCTGTCTGACATATTGCCGTCTCACTGGTTGACGTGGATGCCACAGAATCTCATAGGAAGGGGCCGCATGACATGGGGAGGGGGCTTAGCAGCACCCAGGCGAGTCTATTGACCACCTTGCCGGTCTTCCTGATGGGTATTTGTGCTCTTGCCGGTCCCTGGTTGCAGCGCTGGGTAGGCGAGGTGAGGGGCATAGCGCTCGGCATGCTGTTAATCACCTTGGCTAGCGCGGCGAGGTTCGTGATTGATTCAGGCGCCTGGCTGATCGTTTCGGCGGCTATCGCCGGTGCCGGCATTGCCATGGTCCAGGCCTTGATGCCGCTTTTAGCAGGTGTCATCAGGGATGCCATGCATCGCTGCAACGGGCGTGGATCTGCATGGTGGTAGGTGTGCTGCTGGTAATGAGCTGGCGGCTGGGGAGGGCTGCTGGTCAAGCGAAGACTGAGGCTGTTGCTTCGCTGTAACCTGGAGAAGCCTGCGCGTGGGCTGGCATGACTGGAGAGAATGGTGGGCCCAGTAGGACTTGAACCTACGACCAATCGATTATGAGTCGACTGCTCTGACCAACTGAGCTATAGGCCCACTGATAGTGCGACAGCCGGGGAATTATACGGATTGAGATGGCGGGTGACTAGGGGCGTGAACACTATAGGGTAAATACGTGTGCCATAACGAAAAACGCCCGGGCTAGCCGGGCGTTTTCGATGGTGCTGCGCTTACTCGTCGAGGAAGCTGCGCAGGTGATCGCTGCGGGTAGGGTGACGCAGCTTGCGCAGGGCCTTGGCTTCGATCTGACGGATCCGCTCCCGGGTGACGTCGAACTGCTTGCCGACTTCTTCCAGGGTGTGATCGGTGTTCATGTCGATGCCGAAGCGCATCCGCAGTACCTTGGCTTCACGGGCAGTGAGGCCGGACAGTACGTCGCGGGTGGCTTCCTTGAGGCTTTCCACGGTGGCCGAGTCGATCGGCGATTCCATGGCGCCGTCCTCGATGAAATCACCCAGGTGCGAGTCTTCGTCGTCACCGATGGGGGTTTCCATGGAGATCGGTTCCTTGGCGATCTTCAGTACCTTGCGGATCTTGTCCTCGGGCATTTCCATGCGCTCACCAAGCTCTTCGGGCGTGGGTTCGCGACCCATTTCCTGCAGCATCTGGCGGGAGATGCGGTTCAACTTGTTGATGGTCTCGATCATGTGCACCGGAATACGAATGGTGCGCGCCTGGTCAGCGATCGAGCGGGTGATGGCCTGCCGGATCCACCAGGTGGCGTAGGTCGAGAACTTGTAGCCACGGCGGTATTCGAACTTGTCCACGGCCTTCATCAGACCGATGTTGCCTTCCTGGATCAGGTCGAGGAACTGCAGGCCGCGGTTGGTGTACTTCTTGGCGATCGAGATAACCAGACGCAGGTTGGCCTCGACCATTTCCTTCTTGGCGCGACGAGCACGGGCTTCACCGATCGACATGCGACGGTTGATGTCCTTGATCTCGGCAATTGTCAGCTGAGAGTCCTGCTCGAGCGCAACGAGTTTCTTCTGCGCGCGGAGGATGTCTGCCTTGACCGCTTCCAGACCTTCGGCATAGCGCGGCTTGGCAGCCAGCAGGTCGTCGACCCACTGCTCATTGGTTTCGTTGCCAGGGAAGCCGCGCAGGAAATCGGCACGCGGCATGCGGGCATCACGAACGCACAACTGCATGATGGCGCGTTCCTGGGCGCGGACGCCGTCCTGGGTGCTGCGGACGCGAACGACCAGTGCTTCGTACTGCTTGGGCACCAGCTTGATCGGCATGAACAGCAGTGCCAGCGCTTCCAGCTCGGCAATGACTTCCGGGCTGTTGCGGGCGTGCTTCTTCAGTACCTTGCGGACTTGCTGCAGCTGATCATTGACGGCACCAAAGCGCTGGCGGGCGATTTCCGGATCCGGACCGCCATCGCCTTCTTCCTCTTCTTCGGTGTCGTCTTCTTCTTCGTTCTCGTCGTCGTCAGACTTCTTGTCGTTCTTCGCCTTGGCCGTTTCGCCGGGCACAATGGCGTTGTCAGTGCCGGACATGCCGTCATCATCTGGGTCGATATAACCGCTGAAGATGTCCGTCAGGCGGCCACCTTCTTCAGTGATGCGCTGGTAGTCGGTGATGATGCCTTCGACGGTGCCGGGGAACATGGAGATCGCCGACATGACTTCGCGGATGCCTTCCTCGATGCGTTTGGCGATTTCGATTTCGCCTTCGCGGGTCAGCAGCTCGACGGTACCCATTTCGCGCATGTACATGCGCACCGGGTCGGTTGTCCGGCCGATGTCGCTTTCCACGGCGGCCAGAGCAGCGGCGGCTTCTTCAGCAGCGGCTTCATCGGCGTCGTTGTCGGCCAGCAGAAGAGCATCGGCATCGGGTGCAGTCTCAAAGACCGTGATTCCCATGTCGTTGATCATGCGAATGATGTCTTCAACCTGTTCCGGATCTGAGATATCCTCAGGCAGATGGTCGTTGACTTCCGCGTAGGTCAAGTAGCCTTGCTCGCGACCGCGGGCAATGAGCTCTTTGAGACGGGATTGCTGTTGCGCTTTTCCGGACATAACAACCCTATGTGGATGCCTAGGTGTTCAAAAAGTGAGCTGCGGATTATACCCTGAAATCAGGGTGTCTTGCCAGTTTGCCTGATTGTCAGGTTCCGGCAGTTGGTGTATGTCTTCTGCTTAGAAGCTCCCGCAGCAGTTGTTTTTCCTCGGCGGTGAGTGGGGCCTGGGCCGACTTGTCGAGGAGGTGCTGAGTCTGACGGTCGGTTTGCCTTGCCATCAGTGTATTTATGGTGTCGAAAAACTGTTGTTCAAGGTTGGCACTGGGAATATTCAGCAGCCACTCCTTTTCTGCCAGCTGGTTCAGCTGGTCTCCCAGGGCCGTTCCGTGCCATCTGGCGAGTAGTTCAATCGTCGACAGCTGCGGGTTTTTCTGCAGGGTGTCGATCAACGCAATCAGCAGCTGTGCCTCTTCGTCATCCTCGTTGGCCAGCTGTCTGGCCTGCTTTACCAGGCCGGCCAGATGCGGGTGGTGCAGCAAGGTACGGGTGGCGCCCATGACTGGGCTCTCCACTGCGCTGCGCTCGGGCTTCTGGGGGCGGCGTTGGCTGCGGCTGGGCGGTGCGCTCGGTGCCGGGCTGTCCCAGTCGGGCATGTCATCAAGCTGGCGCTCGGGGCCATAGTCATAATCGTAGTCGATGATGGGCGGGCTTGCCGGCTCGGGCGTGGGCAGGCTGTCCAGGTCTATGCCGGTGCGCGACTCGAGTGATTGCCGCAACAGACGACGCAGCAGGCTGCCGGGTACCTGTTCAATCAGCGGTAGCGCCAGGGTTGCCAGGTGAGCTTTGCCCTCCAAGCTGTTCGGTGGCGCTTCTTCCGCCAGGTGGCGGAACAGGTATTCGGTCAGAGGCTGAGCCTGCTGCACCATGCGGGCGCGGAAGGCATCGTGGCCTTCGCTGCGGATCAGGCTGTCCGGGTCCTGGCCGTCGGGTAGGAACATGAAGCGCACATGGCGTCCATCTTCCAGCGCCGGCAAGCAGGATTGCAATGCGCGCCACGCGGCTTGGCGACCGGCGTTGTCGCCGTCGAAGCAGAACACCACGCTGTTGGCGATGCGGAACAGGCGCTTGAGGTGTTCTTCGCTGGTAGCGGTGCCCAGGGTGGCAACGGCGTTGGTTACGCCGTGCTGAGCCAGGGCAATGACATCCATGTAGCCTTCCACCACCAGGATGTCGTCCAGCTGGCGATTCTGCTTGCGCGCCTCGTACAGCCCGTACAGCTCTCGACCCTTGTGAAAGACCGGGGTCTCGGGCGAGTTGAGGTACTTGGGTTTGTCGTCGCCCAGTACCCGGCCGCCGAAGCCGATCACCCGTCCGCGGCTGTCGCGGATGGGAAAGATGATCCTGTCGCGGAAACGGTCGTAGC
>JASJKW010000166.1:0-6719 GCA_037621305.1 Pseudomonas sp. | reverse complement strand
ACAGTGATGGGGACATGTGGCGTTGGTTGATGACTTTTGCCGCCCCGCACTGGCGTCGATTCGCGCTGGTTCTGTCCCTGTCGCTGGTGGTCGCGGCTGGTGGCCTGGCTCAACCCTACATGACCAAGCTGCTGATCGACGACGGCATTCTCGCGAATCGTTTTGACCTCGTGATATGGAGCGTGGCGGCCCTGGCAGGGTTGGGTGTCATTTCTTCGTTGCTGGGAGGGCTGACCCGCTATCTGTATGTCGAGGCTTCAGCGTTCGTATTGCACGGTATACGCGAAGCGATGTTTGCCCATTTGCTGCGGCTTTCCCCCGACTTTTATGCCCGGGTCCGGCAGGGTGATATCCACGCGCGCCTCGAAGGCGATATCGGGGAATTGCAACGCTTCATGTTCGATTCCTTGCTGAGCCTGGTCAACAACAGTTTCCTGTTGATCGGTTCGGTCTTGATTCTGGCGTGGATGAGCGGCGAGTTGGTGGGGCTGTTACTGGTGGTCTTGACCCTCAATGCACTTTTCCTGCGCTTTATTCGCCCGCGTATCGAACGTTTGACGCGTGTGGCGCGGGAGTGCGGCTCCGATATAGCGGCCTTCTTTGTAGAGATTCTCGGCTTGGCCAAGTGTGTGCAGTCTTTCAATGGCCAGCGCCGTGAAGGTGGGCGTCTTGGCATTCTGCATGATTCATTGCGCATGGCGACGCTGCGTTTGCAGGTGGTCGGGTATGTGGCTGGTGCCGTACCGGGACTGGTGCTCTCGCTGAGTATCAGCGTGGTGTTTCTTGTCGGTGGCTATCGGATTGGCGAAGGGAGCATGACCTTGGGCACGTTGATTGCTTTTGTTACGTATATGCAAAGGGCCAGCGGACCAGCGCAATCGCTCATGGGGTTGTACGTTGCCTATCAACGCGCCAGAGTCAGCCTGGTACGGGTCCGTGAGCTTGCCGCTGAACGTCCTGCGGTACAACCGCCGGATGCAGCGCAGTGCATTGTTATGAAAGGGCGCGGGGACCTGCAGTTGGAGAAGGTAAGTTTCAGCTACCCGGGTACTGGAATATCAATCTTGAGAGCGCTCGACTGTCATATACCGGCTGGTAGCCGGGTGATGATTCGCGGAGCCTCGGGGGCAGGCAAGTCGACGTTGGTTGATCTGTTGCAGCGCCATTTCGACCCTGAGCACGGGCGTATCCTGCTGGATGGAGAAGATTTGCGCCACCATGACCTGCAGCAGCTGCGACGAAGGGTGGTGGTCGTGTCCCAAGAGACCCAGATGTTCTCATGCAATCTGATGGAGAACATTCGTTACGGATACCCCCAGGCAGATGATGCACAGGTCCTGGCGGCGGCGAAGGCCGCGGGTCTGGATGAGTTTGCTGCGGATCTCGAAATTGATGTGGGACAGCGGGGAGCACGTTTGTCCGGAGGGCAACGGCAACGTGTTGCGCTGGCCAGAGCAATTCTGCTGCGGCCAGATATTTTGATCCTTGATGAAAGTACTACTGGTCTAGAACCGCATCTGGAGCAGCAAATACATCAGCGAATCGATCTGCTGTTCGCTGAACGCACCCGGATATTCATCAGCCACAAAACTCTCAGCGATGAGCGCTTCGATATCGTAGTGGAACTTGAACGTGGTCAGATCCAGGAGAGCGTTTCATGAGCGTTCGTACCGGTATCATCGATAGTGGTGTCAGTGAGGAACTATACGCTCATGTCGCAGTGTCGCGTCGTTTTGACGGTTTGCAAGGTACGGCCCCAGCGCTGTCGGACCATGTGGGACATGGTGACAGCCTGGCCAGGCTGATCCTGCAGTCGTGTCCCGAAGCCGACCTGCTGATAGCGCAAGTGTTCCACAATCAGGGGCGATCGCCAGTATCACGGATTGCCGAGGCCCTCGACTGGCTGGTGGCGGAAGGCGCGCAGGTGATCAATATGAGTTTTGGACTTGCCGGGTCTTCGGCGATTCTCCAGGAAGCCTGTCAGCGGGCGAAGGAACGGGGGGCGCTTCTGATCGCTTCGGCACCAGCTATTGGCGGCACCGTATTTCCGGCTGCACTGCCAGAGTGTCTGGCAGTAACAGGCGATGCGCGTTGTGCTGCGGACGAAATTGCCTGGCTGGGGCAAACACACGCCGATCTGGGCGCCTGCCCGATGTTGGTGCCGGGCCAGCCGGAGCACGGCGGTGGCTCCAGTTTTGCTTGTGCCCGGGTGGCTGGATTGGTCGCACGGATCATTTCCCGTGAATGTATTCCGTCTTCCCGGATCCCGGAATATCTGCGGCATGTCGCGCACTATATGGGTGCTGAGGTGCGGCGGGCATGAGAAGCTATCGCCGTGCCATAGTCCTGCTGGTGGCTGTGAGCTTCTGCCTGGTGATTCTTTTAATCCCGGGAACAGGAAATATATTGCTGGCGGGGGCGGCAGCGTTGCTGATATGGGGCGCATGGGCCCCGAACCAGCGTATTGCTGTGTGGGGTATAGCGACTGGTGTCCTTGCCGGCAGTTGTCTGGCTTTGATGCTGCTGTTGGCGACGGACAGTTTCGGCATCCGCTACGTCTGGCTCTACAGTAGCGAAGCGCTCCCGATCTATCTGAAACTGGCCAATCTCTGGGGCGGGGACGAAGGGACGTTGTTATTGCTGGCGCTATTGATCATGCCAGCGGCCATGCGCCATGCCGCTCATCCGGGTCTTGAGGGCAGCAGCAGCGGACTGATTGCCGCCTGGTATGTGGCCAGCGCCGCCTGGTTTGGGCCGTTCACCGCGACGCCGCAGGAATGGCTTGCGGCTCAGCCCAGCCAAGGTATGAACGCACATTTACAGAGCATCTGGATGGCCTTGCATGCGCCATTGATCCTGGCTGCCTATGCCTGGACACTGGCACCGGTTGGGGCTGCGATTCAGGCCCTGCGAGGGGCGCCTGGCGGTTACGCCAATAAAGCTCTGGTGTATGGACGTCGCGCCTGGTGGTTACTGACTGCCGGCATAGGCTTCGGCATGCTCTGGGCTCTCGAGGACTTCACTTTCGGTCAACTGTGGCACTGGGATCCGGTACAGACCAGTGCCTTCATCGTCTGGGCATTGCTCGGCGCGATTCTGCATGGAGCGCGGCGCTGGAGCCACGCTGGTACCTTTGGGCGCGTGCTACCGGTACTCAGCCTGCTGTTGGCAGCCAGTACCTGTATGGCCATGGCGGTGACTCGAAGCGAGGTGTTGGCGAGTTCCCATCGCTATATCGGCACCACTTCCTGGCTGAATCATTTATTGCTTGCACTGTTGTTTCTCGCCGCCGCGTTGTCGTTATCCTGGCGTAGCCGGCAAAACAGCAAACAGACAGGCAAGCGGCTGGACTGGACACTGCGCCTGTCGGTGTTGGGCTTTTCGGCGATGGCGCTGCTGGCTGTTGTGGCGCTGGTTCAGGCTCATCTGCGCCAATGGCTGCAGATCGAAAAGACAGACGAACAGAAGCCTTTCTTCGAAACGCTCAGCCTGTGGGCTGACTCCACTGAAATGGCCCGTTTTGAACAGGCGTTCGCGCAGTGGGACATGGACGGCTATGCACTGGCGCGCTGGCTGTTGCCGCCTCTCCTGGCTATGGGCCTGGTCGGTGGATACACCTTCTTGCGACGGGCACTTTCTTCCACTCTGGCTGGCGCGGGGACAATGCTCGCAGCAGTGATTTGCCTGCTTCTGGCATGGAAGGGGGGATGGCTGAGTGAGCATTACACCGGTAGTGGAGTTCTGTCCCAACAGATTGTCAGGGTGCTGCCTTGGTTCGATGCCGCTCTGGCGGCTGCATTGTTCTTGTTGTTGGCCTGCTTGATGTGGTGCGTTATCAGTGTTTGGCGTAGCCGCCAGCTTGGTGCGCTTCGTTTCACGGGCAGTCTCGCGCTTATTCATGGCGGCGCTGTGGTGGCGCTGGTTGGCGGTTTGGTTGCGACGGCGCTGAACAGTTATCTGCCGATCCTGTTGCAGAGCGGAGAGGGAACGGGGCAATGGCGTTATATGACCGAGGACATGCAGGTGCGGGTGCTGCCTGCCTCCAGCCATTCGGATTACTCGGGCTTTCGCGCCGTGGCGCATGTCGAGGTCATGCACGACCAAGAGAGGGTGCAGGGCCAAGCACTCTTTCAGGATGCCCGCCAGTTGCCTCCAGGCTACCAGGGGCCAGTACGTCAGCTCTGTGAGATTTTGGATTATCGCTATGCCCGGCACGCCGGCGACCCCGGATACATGTTGCACCCTTTCATAATTCGTAGCTGGCAGGCAGACACCCAGGTATGGGTGCCGGCTTCGCGAGGACTAATGCGTGTTTCTGATACAGCGGACGCCGCTGACGAGCCCTTGGTGGTGATCCGCCGTTATCCGTTGGTGTCGCTGGTGTGGATTGGTTTCACCGCGATGCTGTTGGGTGCGTTGTTGCTGCCCCGGCGCTCCTTGGAGAAAGCGATATGAAACAAGTTGTGGTAACGGGTGCGGGCCCGGCAGCCGTGGTGACCGCTATTCTTCTCAAGCGGATGGGGCATGAGGTCCTGGTCGTTGGGAAAGCACGGCGTAACGCCTATCTGGAAGGCGCGTCGCCTCGGGTAGCAGAGGGGTTGGCACGTGTTGGATGCCGACAGGCACTGGCGGTGCTTGGGACACGCTGGCAACGAGGGGCCGCATGGGGCGGAGAATATCGAGAGGTTAACGGCGAGCATGTCATCGATCGCCGCCTGCTGGACGTGGCTTTGCTGGAGGATTTGACAACTGCCGGTGTGAACTATATCGATGCCCGGATAAGAAGTCTTTCCTGGACGGGAGAGTACTGGCGGGGTACCGCGGAAAGCGACAGGGGAGAGTCGGTAGAATTCGAGGCGCAGTTTCTGGTGGAGGCCCGGGGACGCAGTGCGCCCAAGTCTGCACCTGATATATGTACCGGCCCTCTCAGCATCGCTCTGATCGGCAGCTTCCAGGGGCGGGCAAGCGGTAAAGCGCGTACCTTGACCGAAGCTTTTGAAGAGGGCTGGGCTTGGGCCACTATTGATTCCCAGGGGGCCTGCAGCTTGCAGCTGATAATAGACCACGCCCGATTGAAGGCGCCCCTGGATATCCTGCATGAGCAACTGCGCCCTCGGTTGAGTTTGATTCCGCGTGAGCTGGGGCCGCTCTCGCCGGTGGGTCCTGTGATATCTCGAGGCATTCAGCCAGTGCTCCGTGGTGGTCTCATCGAGCGTTCCTATCTGCGTGTGGGCGATGCTGCCTATAGCTGCGATCCGTTGTCCGGCCATGGAATGTACGAGGCCATTTCCGGAGCCTTTGCTGCTGCACCAACAATCAATACGCTTCTTACAAAGCCGGACCAGGAAGCACTCGCTTGCCGTTTTTATCGCGAGCGAGCGCAGTCGCTATTTCATCAGCGGTTGAACATGGCGACCGAATTCTATCTGGGTGAGACGCGATGGTCGGATCAGATGTTCTGGCGCAGCCGTCAGAAAAAGATCAATGATGCCGGTCTGGGCTTGTTGGCGATCTCCGATTCCCGTGTGGTTTTTACGCCGGTTGTGGAGGATGGCGTGATTGTCGAAAGAGAGGTGCTGGTCACGCCGGAGCATCCTCGTGGGGTGCGTTTTATAGCTGGCGTCGAGGTGGCCAGCTTGCTCCGGACGCTCAGAGCAGTGCGAGGCGAGCCCAGCATTGATGCCTTGGCGAAGCGTTTGTCAGTTGCTCCAAAGCAGATAATTGCTGCATTGACATGGTTGCGGCAGGAGCCTGAAATCGCTCGTTGATTCTCAGGCAGTCCAAAACTTCAACTTATGCATTAAGGGCGATCTCTCCAGGGAGCATGGTGTCTGTGCTGCGTGCATGGTCAAGCTTGGACAGAGCCGTTTGCGAGTTAATCAAGATAATAAATGGGCAAGATCGATAAGGAAGAGCGTGCCCCTGCAGCGGCGCGTACGGGATTTCTCTGGATTGCGATCTCGTTTCTGGTGCTTATCCTCACGGCTTACTGGTGGCTGTTGATCAACAGCCAGCGGTCGCAGCTGGCGCATGCCAAGCAACAATTAGAACTACCCGCCCAGTAAACCTCCGAAGCCCTGGCAACCCAGACCCACGTACTGTTAGCCGAGCACGATAGCGCCTGGCAATCGAGCGCAGCACCATCGAGTACGAAGGCCGGATCATCGCCGTCACGGCCAGCATTGGTCTGGCGTCGTTGGAAGGGCAGCTGGATACGGTCTTCGCCCAGGCAGATGACGAGCGAAAAAAGAGGGCGCAATCGGATCGTCATGGCCAACCCGCGGTAAATGTCTTTTGGCTTCCCGCAAAGGCGTCTGATGACGCTTTTTTCATATTTATACCAAAGTCGTAGTCTCGTTTTGCCCAACCTAGTGCTAGTTTTAAGCTGCAATATAAAAACAACAATAGGAGACATATATGTCTTTATCCAAAGAAGACGCAGCCCGAGCCTACTGGAAGGAGAACCTGCGGTTAATGATGACGTTGTTGGTCGTCTGGTTCGTCGTATCCTTCTGCGCTGGCATCCTGTTCGTGGATGTCCTCAATCAAATCCAGTTTTTCGGTTTCCCACTTGGCTTCTGGTTTGCCCAGCAAGGCGCTATCTACGGCTTCCTGCTGCTGATCCTGGTCTATGTGCTGAAGATGAACAAACTCGATCGCAAGTACGACCTGCACGAAGAATAACAACCAGGAGCCTTGCATATGGAAACCCAAACGCT
>JASJKW010000165.1:0-2577 GCA_037621305.1 Pseudomonas sp. | reverse complement strand
GTAACTCGCCTTGACCGCTTACCTGAGCCGTCAACAGGCTACCGGGTGTCGCCGGGCGGGTACTGTGCAGGCTGAGCAGTACGCCGGCAGCCGGCCCCTGCAGGACTTTGGCCAGTACCGCGAAACGCGCCTGGTCGCTGCCGGCCTGCACTGCCTGGCTGCTGATGATGCGCGCCTGCAGTATGCTGCCCTGGGGAAACAGCTGCGGATCCAGGCGGGTGGCGATTTGCTGACTTGTGGGGCTTCCGGCCAGGTTGCCCAGTATTGCCATCAACCGGGTGGGGCTGATGGCCTGGACTGTCAGGTCGGTGCCGGGCGCGAGAGTCTGACGGCTGGTGACGCTGACTTCGGTCGGCGGCAAGCCCGCTTTGGCCAAGCGTAACAATATCTCGAACTGACCCGTCTGCGCCTTGCTGCTGACGACCTCGGCACGGGCACTTTCACCGGGAGCGAGGGTCGCTGCGGCAATCGGACGCAGCAGCTCCAGAGCCACCGCTGACGCAGCGGCAGTCGGGCTGGAAGGCCCGGTTCTGACGGTGTTGGCGGTTATGGGTGGCAGATTCAGATCCGGCGTCATGTGTGTCACATATTGATGTAAATCAGACCCCTCAGGGTAGGGGGCGTATGTATAATGGCGCCAGCAATTCTCAGGTAACAGCTGGGTATTTCAAGGGTTCTGGTATTGACTGGTGCCTATAGCAGTATAGCGGCAGCGCGCCAGCAAACATGAATGAACGGTAACTCTCGGTTTGGAGCAAAGGTGAAGCCACTGCCTGTAGAGCTGGACAGTCTGGCGTGTGAGCGGGATCAGCGTGAGCTGTTTGCGTCGCTGTCCCTGCGGCTTGAACCGGGAGAGCTGTTGCAGGTCGCTGGCCCCAACGGTTCCGGCAAGACCAGCCTGCTGCGCATCATGGCTGGACTGCTGCCACCATCGGCAGGTGACATGCGTTACGGTGGTGAGTCGGTATTCCGTGGTGCCGGGCGCGAAAGCTGGCGTCAGCAGCGGCTGTATATCGGCCACGCACCGGCAGTCAAGGGTGCATTGAGCGCCGAGGAAAACCTCGCATGGCTTTGCGCGCTCAGCAGTCCGGTGGAAACCGATCGCATCTGGCATGCATTGGAGCAGGTCGGCCTGCGCGGTTTCGAGGACATTCCCTGCCATAACCTGTCAGCCGGCCAGCAGCGTCGGGTCGCATTGGCGCGTTTGTACCTGGAGCAGCATCCGGTATGGATTCTGGACGAGCCCTTCACCGCCATCGACAAGGCCGGTGTTGCAGCGCTGGAGTCACATATCATGCAGCATGCAAAGCAGGGCGGTCTGGTGATCATGACCACCCATCACGGCCTTGAACATCTGCCCGGCGTGCGCTGCCTGGATCTGGGAAAGGTGAACTGATGCGGCGGATTGTCTGGTTACTGTTCTGCCGTGAGTGGCGTCTGGCCTGGCGGCGTCCGGGTGATCTGCTCAACCCGCTGGTATTTTTTGCCCTGGTCGTCAGTCTGTTTCCACTGGCCGTCGGGCCGGAGCCATCGATGTTGCGGAGCATGGCGCCAGGGGTCATCTGGGTTGCGGCGCTGCTGGCCACCTTGTTGTCGCTGGATGGACTGTTTCGCAGTGACTATGAAGATGGATCGCTGGAGCAATGGGTGTTGTCGCCCCATCCGCTGGCGTTGATGGTACTGGTCAAGGTATTGCATCACTGGCTGATGTCCGGGCTGGCCATGGTTATTCTGGCCCCTTTGTTTGGTGTGATGCTGGCATTGCCGCTGTCATCGCTGCCGGTGCTGGCAATGACATTGTTGCTGGGTACGCCGATACTCAGCCTGTTGGGGGCGGTGGGCGCGGCCCTGACGGTCGGCCTCAAGAGTGGCGGCTTGCTGCTGGCTCTGTTGATTCTGCCGCTGTACATTCCAGTGCTGATTCTTGGCACCGGCGCCATGGACGCGGCATTGCAGGGTATGCCGGTCACCGGTTTTGCGCTGTGGCTTGGTTGCCTGGCAGTGCTGGCGCTGAGTCTGGCGCCGATCGCCATAGCCGCCGGTTTACGCATTGGGGTAAGTGAATGAGTTCATTAGCAGGTAACGCATGAATTGGAGCTTCTTTCATAAACTGGGTTCGCCCAAGTGGTTCTACGACATCAGTGGCCGCTGGTTGCCCTGGTTTGCCGTGATCGGCGTGCTGCTGCTGGCCGGCGGCTGCATCTGGGGGCTGTTCTTCGCGCCCCAGGATTACCAGCAGGGCAACAGCTTCCGGATCATCTACATCCATGTGCCCGCCGCCTTTGTCGCTCAGTCCTGCTATCTGATGCTGGCCTCGGCGGGGATTGTCAGTCTGGTCTGGCGCATGAAGCTGGCCGATGTGGCACTCAAGTGTGCCGCCCCTATCGGCGCCTGGATGACTTTTGTTGCGTTGCTGACCGGTGCCATCTGGGGCAAGCCGACCTGGGGCACCTATTGGGTGTGGGATGCACGTCTGACCTCGATGCTGATTCTGCTGTTCCTGTATTTCGGCATCATTGCCCTGGGTCAGGCAATCAGCAACCGCGAAACCTCGGCCAAGGCCACGGCGGTACTGGC
>JASJKW010000164.1:0-3769 GCA_037621305.1 Pseudomonas sp. | reverse complement strand
TGTCCATGATCGAAACCGCTGACATCGTTGCCGCGCGCTACAACGTCAGCCGTGAGTCCCAGGATGAGTACTCGCTGATCAGTCAGCAGCGCGTAGCGGCAGGCCAGGAGTCGGGGAAGTTTGACGACGAGATTGTGCCGTTCACCACCAGCATGAAAGTGCAGAACAAGGAAACCGGTGAAGTTTCCGACAAGCAGGTCACTCTGACCCGTGACGAGTGCAACCGTCCGCAGACGACACTCGAAGGCTTGTCCTCGCTGAACCCGATCCGTGGCCCTGAGCACTTCATCACTGCAGGCAACGCAAGCCAGCTGTCCGATGGTGCCTCTGTATGTACCGTCATGAATGGCAAGGTTGCAGAGCAGCTGAACATCGAGCCCATGGGCATCTTCCGTGGCTTCGCCGTTGCTGGTTGCGAGCCTGACGAGATGGGTATCGGTCCGGTATTTGCGATTCCGCGTCTGCTGGAGCGTAATGGCCTGAAAATGGATGATATCGGTCTGTGGGAGCTGAACGAAGCTTTCGCTTCCCAGGTTGTCTACTGCCGTGACCGTCTGGGCATCCCGATGGAAAACCTGAACGTCAACGGCGGCTCCATCGCCATCGGCCACCCTTACGGTGTTACCGGGTCGCGTCTGACCGGGCACGCGCTGATCGAAGGCAAGCGCCGCGGCGTCAAATACGTGGTTGTCACCATGTGCATCGGCGGTGGCCAGGGCGCAGCCGGCCTGTTCGAAATCGTCTGATAGCAGCATTGCGCTGCGGGCTGACAAGCAAACCCGAGCCTATGCTCGGGTTTTGCTTTTAGGCTACTGTTGATTGTCTCAAGCTGAGATTCCGGAGCATTTTTTCATGACACAGAAGATCATCAATACCGACGATCTCGCATTTCTGTTGTACGAGCTGCTGGACGTCGAGCGTTTCACCGCATTCCCTCGCTATGCTGATCATAATCGCGCCCCTTTTGACGCGGCGATCGAGCTGGCTCTGAAAGTCGGCGCTGAAACCTTTGCGCCGCACAATCACCTTTGCGATGGTGACGAACCCCGTTTCGAGAATGGCAAGGTGGTTATCCGCCCCGAAGTATCCGAAGCACTGGCGGTGCTGCGTGACACCGGCCTGATGGCGGCGTCCCAGGATTACGAGCGCGGTGGCATGCAATTGCCATCGGTGATTGCCCAGACCTGTATCGGCCTGATCAAGGGTGCCAACGTGAGCACTCAGGCCTACGCAGGCCTGACCATTGCCGCCTGCAACCTGATCATGGCTCACGGCAGCGAGGAGTATAAACGCCGCTTCGCGGAGCCAATGATGGCGGGCCGTTTCTTTGGCACAATGTGTCTGACTGAGCCGCAGGCCGGCTCGTCGCTGGCCGACATCAAGACCCGGGCGCTGCCTGCTGATGATGGCAGTTACCGCATAACCGGCAACAAGATCTTCATTTCGGCGGGTGACCACGAACTCAGCGAGAACATCGTGCACCTGGTATTGGCCAAGTTGCCTGATGCACCGCCGGGCGTGAAAGGGATCTCGCTGTTCATCGTGCCGAAGATCATGGTCAACGAGAACGGTAGTCTTGGCGAGCGCAATGACGTGACCCTGGCTGGTCTGATCCACAAGATGGGCTATCGCGGTACGACATCGACCATGCTCAATTTCGGCGAGAAGGGTGGGGCGGTGGGATATCTGGTGGGCGAGCCACACCAGGGGTTGGCGCAGATGTTCCACATGATGAACGAGGCCCGCATCGGTGTGGGGTTGGGCTCGGTCATGCTGGGTTACACTGGTTACCTGCATGCGCTCGAGTACGCGCGCGAGCGCCGTCAGGGCCGGCCGCTGAAAGAGCGTGACCCGCAGAGTCCGATGATCCCGTTGATTCAGCATGCTGATATCCGCCGCATGCTGTTGGCGCAGAAGTCCTTTGTCGAAGGTGGGCTGGCGCTGTGTCTGTACGCTTCAACGCTCTCCGACGAGAAGAAATACGCTGAGGACCCGCAAGTGCGTGAGGAATCTGCCGGGCTGCTCGAGCTGCTGATTCCCATCGTCAAGTCCTGGCCCTCGCAGTTCTGTGTCGAGGCCAACAGTCTGGCGATTCAGGTGCATGGCGGCTACGGTTATACCCGTGAGTATCCGGTGGAGCAGTTCTATCGGGATAACCGCCTCAACCCGATCCATGAAGGTGCCCATGGCATTCAGGGTCAGGATCTGCTGGGCCGCAAGGTAGCCATGCAGGACGGGCGTTTCTATAAATCGCTGGTTCAACTCATTCGTACTACATTGGCGGAGTGCAAAGGCAGCGCGCAACTGGACACTTCACGGCTGATGCTGGCTGAGGCGCTGGATACGCTGCAGGCAGTCACAGACGCGCTGCAAACCATGCGCCGAGACGATGTAGAGCGGGCGTTGGCCAATGCCTATCTGTATATGGAATGCTTCGGGCATGTTGTGGTTGGCTGGATGTGGTTGCGTCAGGCCCAGGCAGCACTGCGCGGCCTGGAGCAGGGTGGACAGCGTAGGCCGGAATTCTATGAGGGCAAGCTCAGGGCCTGCGAGTACTTCCTGCGTTATGAGCTGCCGAAGCCGTTGTCACTGGCGAAGGTACTGGGCGAAGCGGACCGCATTACCCTGGATATGCCTGAAGCGAGCTTCTAGGCACTCGTACTCTGCGTCGGGTGCACCCGGCGCAGAGTGATGTTGTAGCCTGCTGATCCGCTGACCGGGTGCGCTGCATTCTTTGCTGGCGGGGATCATCAGGAAGCAGCGGACAGCCGGCGTTCGAGCTCGATCAGTTGCTCTTTGCGTTCAACACCCCAGCGGTAACCGGAAATGCCGCCGTCGCTGCGCAACACTCGGTGGCAGGGCACCAGAATAGCCAGAGGATTGGCTGCGCAGGCGCCTGCTACAGCGCGCATCGCCGAAGGTTTGCCAAGAAGGCGTGCCAGTTCCGTATAGCTGACTGTCTGGCCGGCAGGGACTTTGGCCAACTCGGCCCATACCTGCTGCTGAAAATCGCTGCCAAAGGCGCTCAGCGGATGCTGCAGGTGCAGCTCGCCAACCGGCCGGTCGACGTACTGCAGCAGCGTCTGCATATCGCTGGCCAGTTCGGCATCATCACGTTCGAGTCTTGCGCCGGGAAAGCGTTTTTGCAGATCGGCGATCAATGTCTGATCGTCGTCACCCAGCAGGATTGCGCAGATACCGGTATGACAGACAGCCAGCAACAGACCGCCGAGCCGGCAGTGACCGGTGGTGTAGCGCAGATGGTCAGGCAGCGTTTTCATGGGGGGCTCCACTGATGGTTGGACAACTCATCTTACAACGCAGCCCCGGATGTTGGAATTCAATCATCGGCCCCCCTATGGGGCCGGCGTTGCTCAGCCTTTGATGCCCATTTCTCGCGCCATGTCGTCGGTGTTTATCTCCCAGCCGGCGGCGATATCACGTTCCAGGCGCAGCGGTGACATGCTGATCAAGCCTTCACGCAGTGCACGCACATCGCTTTCCGGTGCATCTACCCGGTCGGTCTGGCGCTGAAAGCCCATCCAGTAATAGGGGATGTCACGGGTATCCCGGCGCGCTTCGATATTGACTCCACCTATGCTGCCGCGGCGTGGCTGGCAGATGGCGACGCCTTTTACCTGTTTTGAGGTCATGGCAGGAAAGTTGATGTTCATTGCGCAGTCTTCCGGCCATCCACGTTGCAGCAGCTCTGTAGGGTCGGCCTGCTTCGTGCAGCGATGGTGGCCTCCATCCTGCACTGCCGTATTGT
>JASJKW010000163.1:0-10220 GCA_037621305.1 Pseudomonas sp. | reverse complement strand
TGCTGGGTGATTTGCAGGGTCCGAAGATCCGCATCGCCCGTTTCAAGGACGGCAAGATTCACTTGAATGTGGGTGACAAGTTCCGCCTGTCCACCAGCCATTCGCTGGATGACGGTAATCAGGATGTCGTGGGCATCGATTACCCGCAACTGGTATCCGACTGCCGCGCCGGCGATGAGTTGCTGCTGGATGACGGCCGCGTGGTGTTGCTGGTAGACAGCGTGACGGCGGACGAGGCGCTCTGCACCGTTACCGCCGGTGGCCCCCTGTCCAACCACAAGGGCATCAACCGGCGCGGCGGCGGCTTGTCTGCCGCAGCACTCACCGACAAGGACCGTGCCGATATTCTGCTCGCGGCCGAGATGAAAATGGAATACATCGCCGTGTCTTTCCCACGCGATGCCAAGGACATGGATCAGGCCCGCAAACTGGTCACCGACGCCGGCTCCCAAGCCTGGCTGGTCGCCAAGATCGAGCGCGCCGAAGCAGTGGCCGACGAGGCTACGCTGGACGGCCTGATCGATGCCAGCGACTGCGTCATGGTTGCCCGTGGTGACCAGGGGGTGGAAATCGGTGATGCTGAGCTGGTTGGTATCCAGAAGATCATCATTGCCCGCGCCCGACGCAAGAACAAGACCGTGATCACCGCGACCCAGATGATGGAGTCCATGATCAGCAGTCCGCTGCCGACCCGGGCGGAAGTCTCCGATGTGGCCAACGCCGCGCTGGACTATACCGATGCGGTCATGCTTTCGGGCGAAACAGCCGCCGGCGACTTCCCGGTGGAGGCCGTAGCGGCCATGGACCGCGTCTGCCGCGGCGCCGAGAAGAATCCTACCAGTCAGCAGTCCGGCCACCGCCTGCACATGGAGTTCGAACGCTGCGATGAAACCATCGCGCTGGCGGCCATGTATGCGGCCAACCACTTTCCCGGCGTCACTGCGGTGATCACCCTGACCGACAGTGGTTATACCCCGCTGATCATGTCGCGCATCCGCTCGCACCTGCCGATCTACGCCTTGTCGCCCAGCGCCCAGACCCTGGGGCGAGTGGCACTGATGCGCGGCGTGCAGAGTATTGCCTTCAACCCCAGCGAGATGCCGTCCAGCGAAGTGAACCAGCATGCAGTCAACAAGCTGCTGGAACTGGGACACGTCAAACCGGGCGACTGGGTGGTGCTGACCAAGGGCGACGTCTACAACTCGCGCGGCGGTACCAACTCGATGAAGCTGCTGCATGTGGGTGAGCAACTCGTCTGAGCGCAGTCACACGCGGTAAGTAAATAGCACGCACAAAAAACCCGGTTCGAAGACCGGGTTTTTTGTGCGCTCAGATATTACTGCACTTCCACCGCCAGACTGTCAGCAATCTTCTGTTTCCAGATCTGCGGACCAGTGATATGCACTGACTCGCCGCTGCTGTCGACTGCCACTGTGACCGGCATGTCCTGCACGTCGAACTCGTAGATAGCTTCCATGCCCAGCTCCGGGAAGGCCAGCACCTTGGCTTTCTTGACTGCCTGGGAGACCAGGTAGGCAGCGCCGCCGACAGCCATCAGATATACCGCCTTGTTATCTCTGATGGCATCAATGGCAGTGGGGCCCCGCTCGGATTTACCGATCATGCCCAGCAGACCGGTCTGCTCCAGGATCTGACGGGTGAACTTGTCCATCCGCGTGGCGGTGGTCGGGCCGGCTGGTCCAACGGCTTCGTCACGTACCGGATCAACCGGGCCAACGTAATAGATGAAGCGGCCTTTCAGATCCACCGGCAGCTCTTCACCCTTGTTCAGCATGTCGACCATGCGTTTGTGCGCAGCATCACGGCCAGTCAACATCTTGCCGGACAACAATACCGTCTCGCCGGTTTTCCAGCTCAGCACGTCTTCAGGAGTCAGGGTATCCAGGTTGACACGACGTACGCCGCTGCCGACTTCCCAGGTGATGTCCGGGTAGGCGTCCATGGGCGGCGGAGCCAGTTCGGCCGGGCCACTGCCATCAAGTACAAAGTGCGCGTGACGGGTGGCAGCGCAGTTGGGGATCATGCACACCGGCAGGCTGGCGGCGTGGGTCGGGTAATCCATGATCTTGATATCCAGCACCGTGGTCAGGCCACCCAGACCTTGGGCACCGATGCCCAGTCCATTGACCTTGTCCATGATTTCCAGACGCAGCTCCTCGACGCGATTCTGCGGGCCGCGCTGACGCAGCTCGTGAATGTCGATCGGCTCCATCAGCGATTCCTTGGCCAGCACCGCAGCCTTCTCGGCGGTACCGCCGATGCCGATACCGAGCATACCCGGCGGACACCAGCCGGCACCCATGGTCGGTACCGTGTTGATCACCCAGTCGACGATGGAGTCGGACGGGTTGAGCATGACCATCTTCGCCTTGTTCTCGGAACCGCCGCCCTTGGCCGCAACATGGAATTCGACAGTATCGCCAGGGACCAATTGGTAGTGGATCACCGCCGGCGTATTGTCCTTGGTATTGGTACGCTTACCCGCCGGATCGGCCAGAATGGAAGCGCGCAGCACGTTCTCGGGCAACTGGTAGGCGCGACGAACACCTTCGTTGATCATGTCGTCGACACCCATGGTCGCCCCGTCCCAACGGACGTTCATGCCGACCTTGACGAATACAGTGACGATGCCGGTGTCCTGACAGATAGGCCGGTGGCCAGTGGCGCACATGCGCGAGTTGATCAGGATCTGTGCCATAGCATCACGCGCCGCTGGGGACTCTTCACGCAGATAGGCTTGATGCACAGCCTGAATGAAGTCTACGGGGTGGTAATAGGAGATATATTGCAGTGCACCGGCAACGCTTTGGATCAGGTCATCTTGCTTGATTACGGCCATTCTCGGACAGGCTCCTCTATAGGCTTGCTGGCCGCAGACTCGCCGAGGAATGGCAATGCGACCAGGTTCACGGATGCTTGGGCCGGGCCGATAGATCCCGGCTGAATGAAAGCAGGCGACAGAGTATACCCGAGCTGACGAATCCGGGGCAGCCGTTGAGCTGATAGCTTTGAGCTATAACAAGGTAAAAAAGCTGGGCAAACCTGATACGGATAGCTACAGTGATATCATTATGATGCTTAGAAAGAACCCAAGATGACTGAAATGGACTTTGATCGGCAGGCCCGCTTTCAGGCGTTGCGCCTGCAGCGTTTCTATCTGGCGCAGCTGATTTATGGAATAAGCTATCTCATCATAGCCGTCACTTGGGCTACCGGCACCTATATCGGCAGTCACGCCATGGCAATGAGTCACTACCTGCTCGGCTTTGGCACCCAGGTCATTTTCTTCTGCATGTTCAAGACCGGATTCAACCTGCGCTTCAAAGACCCCAGCCTGACCAGTGCGCAAATCATTGTTGCGCTGCTGCTGCAAACCTACTTATTGGCCCTCGCCGGCCCGGTACGCAGCACTATCCTGGTGGCCTATTGTCTGATTCTGCTGTTCGGTGTATTCCAGCTGCCACGCATTGCCTATCTTGCCCACGCGGCGTTTGCGTTGGTCTGTTATGGCTGTCTCATCGTTATCAACATGCGCTTTGAGCTCTATCCACAGACGCTGTCCATCGCGCTGCTGGAATGGTTCGTACTCGCCTGCTTCATGCTCTGGCTGACCATTCTCGGCAGCTATATTCGAGAGTTGCGCGAGCGCCTGCAGCAACGCCACACCACCTTGCAGCAGCATCAGAAATCCTTGCGCGGAATGATGGAGCAGCTGCAGAACCTGGCCACTACCGACACTCTCACCGGGCTACCGAACCGCCGCCATTTTCTCGATGAAGTGCAACGCCGCATGGCCCTGCTGGGCAATGGTCAGACCCTGGGGCTGGCCCTGATCGATCTGGATCATTTCAAACGCATCAATGATCTGTATGGCCATTCCGCCGGTGATGAAGTGCTGCAAAGCTTTGCGCTTATCGCCCGTACCAATCTGCGCGGCGACGATATGGTCGCCCGATTCGGCGGCGAAGAGTTCGTGGTGCTGCTGGGCAATTGTGATCTCGCCACGCTGCAACATTGTGTGGAACGCATTCGCCTGAGTTTTGCCAGCGCGCGCTACCCTTCTCTTCCGGAGGGTGTGCAATGCACCATGTCTACCGGACTCTGCCTGATTCATCCGGAAGACAGTCTCGAACTGCGCATCAGCCAGGCGGATGAAGCGCTGTACCGGGCCAAGGCAGGCGGTCGCAATTGCTCCAGAACGCACCAGGACGTCTATGCCTGAAGCCACTGCGTCCATTGTCTGGTTTGATCTCAGCGTCTGATATCAAACCAGACAATGGCCGTGCGATTGATCAATCCCCACAGGCGGATCTTCATGCGGTGCGCCCATGGCAAGGCCAACCAGTCATTCAATGTCCATTCCCGCGACTCGGCAAAGTCAGTGAGGAAACTCTGCTCCACTCTCAGGAGCAACTCACTGTCGATGATGTTCTGATTGGCTTCCAGATTCCAATGCAGGGTCCAGTGATCGAAGTTTGATGAACCCAGACTCACCCAATGATCAACCAACACCGTTTTCAGATGCAGAAAACGCGGCTGGTACTCAAAGATGCGTATACCGGCAGCCAGTAGCCGCCTGTAATAACGTTGGCCGGCGTAGCGTACGCCAGGATGGTCAGTCACCTCGCCACACAACAACAAGCGCACATCCACGCCACGCCGAGCGGCCCGCGTCAACGCCCGACGGATGCGCCTGGTGGGCGCAAAATAGGGTGTAGCCAGCCAGACCCGATGTTCCGCCCTGGCAATGCTGGCCAACAACGCCTGGACCATTTCCCGGTGGGTCCGCCCATCGGTGAGCGATACCCGCGCCAGACCATCAGCCTTCGGTGGATGTGGCGGCACACGCACGCGACGCAGCCGTGCCGGCTGCCTGCCACTATGCCGCTCGGTGGACCGCCATTGACGCTCGAACAACTCCACCCAGGCCGCCACCACCGGCCCACACCCCTTCAGCATCTGTTCATGCCAGAGACAATGACCCTGCGGGCCGGGGATGCAGAAATCATCGGTAAACCCGGCGCCGCCGATAAAGGCCACGTTATCGTCAACAATGACCAGTTTGCGATGATCGCGATGCAGGTTGGAGCGCCCGCCCAGCAGGTTCAACGGGTTATAGAAGCGCAGTTCAACGCCGCCCTGTATCAACTCTTGGCGATCGGCCTCCTGCAGGTCACGGCTGCCCATGCCGTCAAAGCGGCAGCGCACCTTCACACCACGGGCGACCGCTTGTAGCAGGACATCCATGACCCGCTGGGTACTGCACCCGGATTCGACCAGATACAGCTCGATATCGATGCTGACGCGCGCCTGGTCCATGGCCTGCAGCATCTTTGGAAAGAAGCAGTCCCCGTCCATCATCAGTTCGAAGCTATTGTTTTCACGCCATGGATAGATCGAGGCCGCCATTATCACCTGCCGTCAGGGTACCCGGTAATCGTCCTGCTCCATCAGGTCCATGCCGCATTGCAGCAGGCTGATCCAATCAAGAAACGTATTGATCATAGCAGTCCCCACAAATGGGCTGCCATGTTGCGGCACTATCATCTTCGGCTGAAGCTGGCGAACCATATTCGCCCACAGGCGGCAGGCCTTGTTGCCCGCCATGTAACGCCGATGGAAACCTTCCATGGTGGGCAGATGCGCGGCGAAGTCGGTGACCGGCTCGGCGTCATCGACCAGGGAAGCACCCATATCCCCGGAAAACAGAATCCCGCTGATCGGATCATAGAACTGCAGGTTACCTACCGAGTGCAGAAAGTGCGCCGGCAACGCCTTGATCACACAGTCACCCAGCGGAATATTCTGCCCCCGGTCAGGCACGGCAATCATGCGTTCGGTAGTGCTCTTGCCGGATGCTCTGGTCAGGAAGCCCGCGGATAGATGCGGCAGAAAGCGCGCCCAGAGTTTCGAGCAGACCACCATGCAGTTGGTATGCAGGAACCACTTGTCCAGCGAGGAAATGATATCGGGGTCCTGATGCGAGGCGAACACGTAAGTCAGATCACGCAGGGATATCTGCTGACTCAATGCCAGCGACAGCGGCATATAAGTCAGATCGCCACCCGGGTCCAGCAATGCATGCTGGTCACCATCGATGATCAGGAACTGGTTCGATTGCACACCGTCGCCGGTCACCAACTGATCGAAGCACAACACTTTGTGCGAGCCGTTATCAAACAGCACCCTCGGGGTACTCGACATGTCATCTCCTTGTCTTGAGTTTCACCGGGCGCCTTTATAAGCGAGGTGTCCCACCGACATACTGATCTGGGTCAAGCTCCGATCAGTGTCACCCAACCGCCACAAATTGGTCATGTCCGTGACATGGCTGTTGTTCAGCATGATCTCAGGATCGATGCTGCGCTGGAGGTAGTGATGACGTATGTGGCACAGGCAAGAGAGCAGGTCAGTCAGTCTCCGCTGATGATCGAGCTGACCACCGACCCCGCCAGGATCAGGGAGGCACAAGCGCTTCGCTACACCATCTTCAGCGAAGAGTGCGGAGCCCATCTGCACAGTCCGCTGGACAGGTTGGATCATGACGAGTTTGATGCTCACTGCGAGCATCTACTGGTACGTGACCGCGACAGTGGTCAGGTTGTTGCCACCACTCGCCTGCTCGACAGCAATGGCGCAGGCCGGGCTGGCGGCTTCTACAGTGAGGGTGAGTTCCAGCTGGTAGGGCTCCGTCACCTGCACGGGCCTATACTGGAAATCGGTCGTACCTGCGTGCACGCGGACTACCGCGATGGTGCGACCATCTCGGTGCTGTGGTCAGGACTGGCGCAACTGATGAAAGAGCGCAATTACAGCTTTCTGATGGGGTGTGCCAGTATCGGCATGGATGACGGCGGCATTCAGGCCCATGCCATCATGCAACGACTGCGCGAACGCCATCTCAGCCGCGAATGGTTGAATGCGATACCACGACGCCCGCTTGCCGAACTGTACCTGCCGAGCAACGTCACTGCTCAGTTACCGCCGCTGCTCAAGGCCTATATACGCCTTGGTGCAAAGATCTGCGGCGAGCCTTGCTGGGACCCGGCATTCAACGTCGCCGACGTGTTCATCCTGCTGCACCGGGAGCAGCTGTGCCCGCGTTATGCCCGTCACTTCAAGGCAGTCAGTTGATGCCGCGGGCACATCGCCTGTGGCGGGCACCCGCTGTGGCGTTCTGGGTATTGCTCGGCCTGCTGCTGACCGCGCTGCTGCAATTGCTTCCTGCCCGCTGGCGTGAACCGCCACGCCAGCGTCTTACCTGTCTATGGATGAGCGGCCTGCTTGGCTTGCTGCCGCTGCGCATTCGCTGCCACGGCCAGCCAGTACCCAGTACCGCCCTGTGGGTCGGCAACCATGTGTCCTGGCTGGACATCATAGTGCTCGGTGCCCGCGCACCGGTGCGTTTTGTATCCAAGGCCGAGGTACGTCGATGGCCTTTGCTGGGCTGGTTGGCGGATCGCGCAGGCACGCTGTTCATCCAGCGCGGGCAGGCCAGCGGTGACAGCCTGAACCAGCGCCTGGGCGAGGTTCTGCAACGAAACCACAACCTGATGATCTTCGCCGAAGGCACTACCACTGCCGGGGACCGGGTCCGCCCCTTCCATGGTCGACTGCTCGGCTGCGCTGTTGAGCAGAACCTGCCGATTCAGCCGATAGCACTGGCTTACCGCCGCGATGACCGACTGGATAGCATTGCCCCGTTCATTGGCGATGATGAGTTTTCCCGCCATTTATGGCGCTTGCTGGGCTCTCCGATCATTGATGTGGAGCTGCACTTTCTGCCATTGATCAACAGCAGCCACACTGGACGCAACGAGCTGGCACGCAGTGCGCGGCAGGCAGTGATTCAGGCATTGGGGCTGGAAGACGGCAGCAGCAGCTGCCAATCTGCCGACTCCCTGAGCGCGGCTGCCTGAGCCTCGGAAAAGGCGATCACCTCGGGCATGAATTCCAGAAAATCAGCCTCGAAGCTTGAATAATCCCGCTCCAGCTCGTGAACCGCGCCCGGTAACGGGTTAGCCGGGCGCAGGCGCCGGGCCATGTTGTTCAGCGCCTGATGGAGGTTCTGCAGGTCAGCATAACTGCCCAGCCAGTCCTGCTCGGCCATGCGCACCAGTACCGTGCGCGCCCGCTCTGGCATCAGCGTCTGCTGCGTCAACACCGCCTGGTACATGCGGGCGGTGAAAACAGCCAGTGGCTGATCATCAAACTGGTGCCAATGGCGCGCCAGCAGATGGTCATAGAACATATCGACCATGATCCCCGCGTAGCGCCGCCGCTCGCCACTGACCCGTGCCTTGCTGCGCAGCACCAGCGGATGCCGGTCAGTGAAAGCATCGATACGCCGATGCAGCCAGATACCCTGTCGCACTGGGTCCGGCAACGTCATGGAGGCGACCGAGCCCTTGACGAAATCACCGAGCAGTCCGCCCAGTGCCTGCTGCGGATCGTCCGGCCCCAGCCGCAGATGGGCGAGAAAATTCATCAGCGTTGCCCCAGCTGTTGCTGGAGGTTGCCGAGCTGATTACGCAGCGTGGAGATACTGCGATTGGTCTGCAGGCGGAAGCTGTCGATGGCCTGTAACGACTCCTCGGTCATGGCCAGTCGTTCATCGATCTCACTGCGCAGCACCAGCATTTCCTGTTCCAGGCTGGCACCGGCTGACGCCTGCAGCAATGCCTCCAGTTCGCCGCGTTGGCGAGCCAGCTGGGTATCCTGCTCGGCCAGTTGACGTTCCAGCTTGGTCAGCGCCTGCAGCCGCTCAGTGGATTCTTCCAGATCACTGCGCAGGGCAGCCTGAGCAGAACTGGCTGACTCCAGCTTTTGCACCAATTCGCTGGAGGCTTGCTGCTGGTGCTCGATCTGCTCACCGAGTGTACCCGCCAATCCATCCAGCACCGTCAATCGCTGCCCCTGGGCAACATCCGCCTGCTGCAACCGCTCCAGCCCCTGTTGCTGCTCCTGCAGTCGCTCCTGCTGGGTCTGTTGGGCCGTGGTCAGTTGCTCCACCCGTTTCTGCAGCTGGTTGAGCTGCTGTATACGAGTCTGCTCGTTCTGGCTCAGACTGGACTCGGTGGCCACCACCTTGCCGCTGATATCCTGCAACCGCCCCGCCGCTTCCTCACTGATCCGCGCGAAGCTTTCCTGGGTCGCCACCAACTGCTGCTGAAGACGAGTCTGCTGCTGATGACTCCAGTAGCCCAGCCCGACCAGAGCAACCAACAGACTCAGGCAAACCGCCCAGAGCGCGCCGTTGCGCTGCCGGCGCGGCGGCGGTTCGCGCCGGGCCCGCACCACAGGCGGCTCCGCGTCTGTACGACGCGCTCCCGGCTGTGCGGTTACCCGATCATCATCGGTTGCGCGAATTCCCGGGAGGTCCCGGATATCATCATCACCCATACAATCCTCTGCGGTTATACCCAAGGTCTCATCGGCCTCTATTCTGCTCGCTGAGCAGCCCCCTGGCCACCCATACCAGCCGAGGAATCATTGCAACGCCGTGCTCGCAAGCTGCTCGGTCAGGGCTTCCAGCAACCGTCCACCATTGCGCCAATAGTGCCAGTACAGCGGTACGTCCACCGGGTTGCCGGGCAATACTTCCTGCAACCTGCCGGTGGCAAGTTCCGAACGAATCTGCAGCGCCGGTACCAGTCCCCAGCCCAGCCCGGCATCGATCAGCCGCACGAACCCTTCCGATGACGGACACAGATGATGAGGGAAATTCTCGGTGAAGCCACAACCAGCCAGAAATCGGTGCTGCAGCTGATCATCCGGCCCGAAAACGATCGCCGGCGCCTGGCGCAGCGCTGCATGACTGACTCCCTCGGCAAAATACCGCGCCATGAACGCGGGGCTGGCCACCGCCAGATAGCGCATCGCACCCAGTGGCAGAGAACGAGCACCTGCCACCGGTTGCTCGGTAGCGCAGACGCAGCCGGCCACTTCTCCCGCACGCATGCGGCGTAGCCCGACGTCCTGATCATCAACCAGCAGTTCCAGCAGCAGGTTCTGCGCCTCACACAGATCGGCCACCGCACCCGCCCACCAGGTCGCCAGGCTGTCGGCATTCAATGCAATACGCAGCCGCGGTGCGACATCCGCGCCGTCCTCCATGGGCACTTCCCGCTGCAGGTCGCGCTCCAGCAGCCGCACCTGCTGCACATGGTTGAGCAGTTTTCTGCCGGTGTCTGTCGGCG
>JASJKW010000162.1:0-5018 GCA_037621305.1 Pseudomonas sp. | reverse complement strand
ACAGCAGTGCCGTGGCGTAAACCAGCGGACGCGCAGCTTCGACGTTGGGGCTCTGAAAGCCAACATCAAATATATGAAAGCCCAGATGCATGAACTTCTGATCCAGATGCAGGTAAGGATAATTGCCATCCACCGCCAGAGACGGCGCTAGCTTGACCACCCCAACCAGCATCAGCGGAGCAACCTCACCGGCGGCCCGTGCAACGGCTAGAATCAGACCGGTCATCATCGCCGGACTGGACATCGGCAGAATGATCTTCCATAACGTTTCCGCCTTGGTCGCACCGAGTGCCAGAGAGCCCTCGCGCAGAGATCGTGGAATCCGCGTCAAGCCCTCTTCCGTAGATACGATCACCACCGGCACCGTGAGCAGAGCCAGGGTCAGCGACGCCCACAACATGCCGCCGGTACCGAAGGTCGGTGAAGGCAAGGCTTCGGGAAAGAATAGCGAGTCGATGCTGCCACCGAGGAAGTAGATGAAGAAACCCAGACCGAACACACCGTAGACAATCGACGGCACCCCAGCCAAGTTGTTCACTGCAATCCGGATGATTCGCGTGACCACCCCCTGTTTGGCGTATTCACGCAGATACACGGCTGCCAACACACCGAATGGGGTCACCACCACGGACATGATCAGCACCATCATCACGGTACCGAAAATGGCGGGGAACACGCCACCTTCGGTATTCGCCTCGCGCGGCTCATCACTGACGAATTCCCACAGCTTGGAGAAGTAGTGCCCGGTCTTCTGCATGACACCCATGCTGTTGGGCTGGAAGACACGCACCACCTTGCCGAGACTGATCTCCTTCTCTCGACCGTCCGGCACCCGTGCCGTCAGACTGTCACGGTTGAACTGCTGATACAGCTCCACCAGCTTCCGTTCAAGCTCGGCATATTCACTGTCCAGCGCCGCACGCTCGGCTGCCAGTTCTGCCTCACGCTCAGGTGTCAGTGTGTTGTCCAGCGTATAACCGCGCTCACGCAAGCGCAGCCGCTCTAGGCCCGCGTTGATACGGCCAATATCCTGCTTCTCCAATTGCCGAATATCATCATAGATAGCCAGCGCACGTGTCACCGCCTGCTGCAGAGCCGGCCAGGCGTCGGCGCCCTGGGCAACAATTTCACCATTCTGGCGTACATCCGTCAGGTAACCGTAGAAATTACCCCACTCTCGACGCTCAATGACGATGACATCTTCTGGTGCCCGGGTGTTCTCCAGCCAATCACCGATAATCCAGCGAAAGTCCGCACCATACAGATCACGGTTACCGACCTTGAGCAGTTCACGCACCATGAAACCATCGGCTTCCGGATCTACCGGCAGGCCGGCGCCCGCAAGACGGGCCACCGGTACCTCTTCACGGGAGCTGACCTCACCCAGCACCACCAGCGCTTCCTGGCCAGGGATACGGTACTGCCCTTCGATCACATCCGACGGCCAGAAGTGGCTCAGACCACGTACCGCAATCAAGGCCAGCAAGCCGATAGTCATGACCACGGCAATAGTTACAGCACCGGCATTCATCCAGATCCATGGATTTCCGCTTTTACACCAGGCTTTGAAAGTATTCTGTTTCACTGTGTTGATTCCTGTTGTCCGTGGGCCTTAGAGCGACGCGTATTTCTTACGCAGGCGCTGACGGATCAGTTCAGCCAAGGTGTTCATCACGAAGGTGAAACTCAGCAGCACCAGTGCCGCCAGGAACAACACCCGGTAATGCGTGCTGCCCACCTCGGATTCGGGCATTTCCACCGCAATGTTGGCCGACAAGGTGCGCATACCTTCGAAGATGTTCATATCCATGATCGCCGTATTACCGGTGGCCATGAGTACAATCATGGTCTCGCCCACAGCACGCCCCATGCCAATCATCACACCCGAGAAGATACCTGGGCTGGCGGTCAGGATGACGACCTTGCTCATGGTCTGCCAGGATGTCGCGCCCAGTGCCAGAGAACCTTGGGTAAGATGCCGTGGCACGCTGAATATCGCATCTTCGGCAATCGAGAAAATAGTCGGGATCACGGCAAAGCCCATGGCCAGGCCAACGACCATCGCGTTGCGCTGGTCGAAGTTGATGCCCATCTCATGGGTCAGGAACACCCGCATATCGCCGCCGAAGAACCAGGCTTCCAGATAGATACTCATACTGAAGGACAGCCAGCCGATAGCCAGCAGCACCGGGAGCAACAGCATGGCTTCCCAGCCGTCCGGAACCACAAAGCGTACCTTCTCCGGCATTTTGCTCCAGGCAAAGGCAAAGGCCAGGAACCCGATCGGCGTCAGTATCAGCAGGCTGACCACACCCGGCAGGTTAGCCTCAAGGAACGGTGCCAGCCACAGACCAGCGAGGAAGCCGAGGATGACCGTCGGCAGCGCCTCCATCATCTCGATCACCGGTTTGACCTTGCGGCGCAGCGACGGGGCCATGAAATAGGCGGTATACACAGCAGCCCCAATCGCCAGCGGGGTCGCCAGAATCATTGCGTAGAAGGCTGCTTTCAGGGTGCCGAAGGTCAGCGGCGACAGGCTCAGTTTGGGCTCGAATTCGGTAGTCCCGGACGTGGACTGCCATACGTAATCAGGTTCGGGATAGCTCTCATACCAGACCTTGCCCCACAGGGCCGACCAGGAGATTTCCGGGTGCGGGTTTTCCACCTTCCAGAAGCTGATCTCGCCATTGGCATGTTCCGCCAACAGATCATTGGCCCGAGGCCCGATGTTATAGGCAAGCACCGGCTGCTCATCAAGCGAATGAACCATCAGGTTCTGATGTGCTGTGGTGTTATAGAAGCCAATACGTCCCTGCTCATCGGTCGCCAGAAAGACCTTGCGCCGCTCTTCACCCTGGATACCGGTGATAGCAGTGCCTTTCTGGGCGTCGAAACTGCGAATCAGTGTCAGCTTGGCGGTACCTTCACCGCGCACCATGAACCACTGTGCGAGGTTACCCTGGTTGTCACCGATGATCAGCGAAATACCGCCCAACATCAGATTGGCCGAGGTCACCTTGCGGCCCGCGCCTTCGACTACCGGATAGCGCGCCAGCAGACTGCCGTTCTGGCGCAGCGCGTAGACGTTGACGTACTGCTCGCCATTGAATACATACATCCACTGCAATAGCGGATCGACCAGGATTTTCTGGACATCGCCACTCACCGGTGCCAGCGGGATCTGCTTTTTCTCGACGCTGACCTCACCGGTCATCAGATTTTCGCGGCTGCTGATGCGCGTGTAAATCAGCTCACGACCAACGCTGCCAACCAGCGCCATGTTGTCGCCATCGACGCGCATGGTCACGTTGTCCAGCGCCCGACCCTGCTCATCCAGCGTCAGCGGCTCGCTACCATAAGGGAAGGCCAGTGAGGGCGTGATCAAACGCTTGTCGTCCGGATAACTCACCCGGTAATCGTGACGGCCAATAATGACCTGTCCGTTGCTCAACCCCACCACAAACCGGCGGGAGGTAGGGCTTTCCACATTGAAACTGGTGATCTGTACGTCCGCGGGGATCGGCAGCTGCTGCTCACTGATCAGCTCACCATCGGCGGTACGGAAAAATACGAGGCGCCCCTTGTCGCCCAGACGCACAGCGACTTCAGCTTGCTCTTCCATCGCCAGCAGCAATGGCGCGTCAGCTGTTGCAGCCCATGGCGGCTGATAGCGCGTGCGCTCTTCCATATTGGCGCCACCAAACAATGGCAACACCTCGGAAAGCAGATAAAGGAAGATCAGCAAGATGGCAGCAATCACACCCAGACCACCAACCGCCACATACCAGCGGGTGAAGTGATCCTTGAAGTGGCGTACCTTGCGGTGGCGTTGCATCGCTTTGGTATCAAAGTCGATGCGAGTTTCTTGGGGCGATGGTTGCATAGTCATGGCGCATACCCTACAGGGCAATTATGACAAATTAATTACATGAGAAAGGCGAAAAAGGGCTGTGCCCGAGGCACAACCCTTTCTCCGAGCATCCATGCCCAGAACAGTCCTTTGCTTACATGTCGAGCTCTTCGTAGACCTTGTCCACAACGCGCTTGGGCATCGGCACATAGCCATCCTTGAATACCACTTCCTGACCTTCCTTGGAGAGCATCATCTTGACGAATTCACGCTCCAACGGTGCCAACTCCTTGTTCGGCGCCTTGTTCACATAAACGTAGAGGAAACGAGACAGCGGATACTTGCCGGAAACAGCATCTTCCGGAGTCGCGTCCACGTACTCTTCACCTTCGGCAGCAGCCAGCGGTACGGTACGAACGCTGGAAGTGCGGTAGCCAATACCGGAATAACCGATGGCGTTCAGCGACTGACTGATGGACTGCACCACAGAAGCGGAACCGGGCTGCTCGTTCACACCGCTCTTGAAGTCACCTTTGCACAGCGCTTCTTCCTTGAAATAGCCGTAGGTGCCGGAAACCGAGTTACGACCGTACAGCTGGATGTCGCGATTTTCCCACTGACCGTCCAGACCAGCCTGGCCCCAGGTAGTGATGTCGCTGTCATGACCGCACAGACGAGTGGAGGAGAACACGGCATCCAGCTGAGCCATGGTCAGACCTTCGATGGGGTTGTCTTTGTGCGCGAATACCGCCAAGGCATCGATCGCGACCGGAATTGCAACCGGCTTGTAGCCATACTTCTCTTCAAAGGCCTGCAGCTCGCTGTCCTTCATCTTGCGGCTCATCGGCGCCAGGCTGGAAGTCCCTTCAGTCAGTGCTGGCGGCGCAGTGGAAGAGCCTGCGGCCTGAATCTGCACGTTGACGTTCGGGTAGTGGCGTTTGAACTCTTCGGCCCACAGCGTCATCATGTTAGCCAGCGAATCGGAACCCACGCTGGACAAGCTGCCGGATACACCGCCAACCCGTTCGTACGTTGCCAGACTTGCATCAACGTCTGCAAAGCTGGTGCCTGCGGCCATCCCGGCGGCGGCAACAGTGATAGCGGCGCACAGTCGCTTCAATTTCATGTCTTTCTCCTGGTGAGGTAGTGTTATCAACACGCGACTCAG
>JASJKW010000161.1:0-4479 GCA_037621305.1 Pseudomonas sp. | reverse complement strand
CATACAGTATTACAATCACGCTCGTATCAAAGTGAAGCTAAACGGCTTGAGTCCTGTTGAATACAGAACCCAAGCCGGCGGGCCATAAAGTATCTAATCCGTCCAACTTTATGGGGTCACTCCAGAGCGTGGGAACGATCTATAACCCCGGGCGCGCTTCGCGCGCCGTCGCGGCGAGGCGCCCCTCCTACAAAAACGGTGCCTACAACATGCTTTCCAGTAACGCTTTGCCTACCCAGGAGCGTGCAAACTGCCAGGCGCAGCGGCCGTTGCGGTTGCCTCGGGCTTGGGCCCAGCGGATGGCTTCTCGTTGCAGCTCATCGCTCCATTCCCATTGCAGGCCATGCTCTTGCGCCATGATTGCCAGCCAGTGGCGGACGACGTCGAGGTAGTGATCCTGGCTGAAGGGGTAGAAAGACACCCACAGTCCGAATCGATCCGACAGGGCAATTTTCTCTTCGATGGCCTCTCCTGGATGCAGCTCGCCATCGATCATGCTGGCAGCGAGGTTGTCGCTGCGGTGCTCTGGCAGCAGGTGGCGGCGGTTGGAGGTGGCGTACAGCAGCATGTTGTCCGGTGTTGCTTCGACAGAGCCGTCGAGTACGGTTTTCAGGGTCTTGTAGGCGCTGTCGTCAGCTTCGAATGCGAGGTCATCGCAGAACAGCAGGAAACGCCAGGGTTGCTCGCTGATCTGTGCGACCAGTGCGGGCAGGTGTACCAGATCGCTCTTGTCGATCTCGATCAGTCGCAGCCCCTGCTCCGCCCCGGCGGCCAGCAGTGCGCGTACCAGTGATGACTTCCCTGTTCCGCGTGCGCCCCACAGCAGGGCGTTGTTGGCGGGCAGGCCTTTGACGAATTGCTCGGTGTTGGCTTCCAGCAGGGCTTTCTGCCGGTCTACGCCGACCAGGTCATTCAACCCATGCCCTGCGGTGATCTCAAGTGGCTTGAGCCATCCTCCATCGCCCTGCCCGACCCAACGCGCGGCCTGGGTGTGCGCCCAGTCGATAACCGGTGGTACGGGCGGCAGGTTCTGCTCGTACCGGTCGAGAAAGCGTACAACGCGCTGCATGAAGTCGGCGGTGGAGATGTCGGGCATGGGTGGTTCCTGGTAGGTGGTGGTAAGGGATGCTCTGCGTCCCGGTTTTGACGCTGTGCAGGCGGCGGGCTCGGACGCAGAGCGTCCACGGCGCGGGCTCCCACGCTGGAGCATGGGAGCCATCTGATAGCCCTGAGTCCGCCTGCCACTCCGATGGCTATCCATACTGCAGCATCAGATCGTTCCCACGCTCCCGCGTGGGAATGCATGCCGGGATGCTCTGCGTCCCGGTTTTGACGTTGTGCAGGCGGCGGGCTCGGACGCTGCCACGTCACGCTCTCGGCTCAAGCCTCAGGCACACCGAGTTGATGCAGTAGCGCAATCCCGTCGGCGGTGGGCCGTCGGGGAAGACGTGGCCCAGGTGCGAGTCGCAACGGCTGCAGAGCACTTCGGTGCGGTGCATGCCGTGGCTGTAGTCTTCGGTTGTGGTGATGGCGTCTTCGCTGACGGGTGCGTAGTAGCTGGGCCAGCCGCAACCGGCGTCGAATTGGGTATCGGTGTCGAACAGGGGCGCGTCGCAGCCTACGCAGTGGTATTCACCCGGCTCGCCCTTGAGATGATATTCGCCGGAGAATGGCCGTTCGGTACCTTTCAGTCGGCAGACCTGATACTGGGTAGCGTCCAGTTGTTCACGCCAGGCGTCGTCTGACTTGATTACTTTGTCCATATTTCCTCCGCAAGTTGTGTGTTCGGGCTTTCTTCGCCGGAACCGCAGTCGTATGATGCTCGTTTTGCTTTCGCGATTACAGCCCCCTCATCACCCCGATTTACAGGTAAGTATCATGCAGGTTAGCAAGTCCAACAAATTGGCCAATGTCTGCTACGACATTCGCGGGCCCGTGCTGCGCCATGCCAAACGCCTCGAAGAGGAAGGTCACCGGATTCTCAAGCTGAATATCGGCAACCCGGCACCCTTCGGTTTCGAAGCACCTGAGGAAATCCTTCAGGACGTGATGCTCAATCTGCCCACCGCCCAGGGCTACAGTGATTCGAAGGGGTTGTTCTCGGCGCGCAAGGCGGTGATGCATTACTGCCAGACCAAGAATATCCAGGGCGTCGGCATCGAGGACATCTACCTCGGCAACGGCGTGTCCGAGCTGATCGTGATGGCGATGCAGGCGTTGCTGAACAATGGTGATGAGGTGCTGATTCCGGCGCCGGATTATCCACTGTGGACGGCCTCCGTGAGCCTGTCGGGCGGCAAGCCGGTGCATTATCTGTGCGATGAGCAGGCGGACTGGTATCCGGATATCAAGGACATTCGCAGCAAGATCACCCCCAAGACCAAGGCCATAGTGCTGATCAACCCAAACAACCCGACCGGCTCGGTATACCCTCGGGACGTGTTGGAGCAGCTGGCTGAAGTCGCTCGTGAGCACAAGCTGCTGGTGTTGGCGGACGAGATCTACGACAAGATTCTGTACGACGGTACCGAGCATGACTCCTTCGCGGCTATTGCCCCTGATCTGCTGTGCCTGACCTTTAACGGGCTGTCGAAGTCCTACCGGATCGCGGGTTTCCGGTCTGGCTGGATGATCATCAGCGGTCCGAAACAGAAAGCTGCCAGCTATATCGAAGGCCTGGAGATTCTGTCCTCCATGCGTCTGTGCGCGAACGTGCCGGCGCAGCATGCGATTCAGACTGCGCTGGGTGGCTATCAGAGTATCAATGATCTGATTCTGCCCGGCGGCCGCCTTCTGGAGCAGCGCGATCTGGCCTGGGAGATGCTGAACGACATCCCCGGCGTGAGCTGCACCAAGCCCAAGGGCGCGCTGTACCTGTTCCCGAAACTGGACCCGAAGGTCTACCCGATCCATAACGACGAGAAGATGGTGTTGGACCTGTTGCTGCAGGAGAAGATCCTGGTCGTCCAGGGCACTGCCTTCAACTGGCCGTGGCCGGATCACTTCCGCATCGTGTCGCTACCGCGCAAGGATGATCTGGAAATGGCGATCGGGCGGATTGCGAACTTTTTGCATGGGTATCGGCAGTAGGTTTTGTTGGGCGCTGGAGTGCTTACGACGCGCTTCTCACGCCACTCTTGATCGTTCCCACGCTCCCGCGTGGGAATGCATGCAGGGACGCTCTGCGTCCCGGTCTTGACGCCGTGCGGGCGGTGAGATCGACGCAAGAGCGTCTGTGACGCAGGCCCCCGTGGTGCTGCACCGTCCGTCCGACACGCTTTGATACAGACTGCCGATTGAATCCCAGCCGGCCAACCCCAAATATACGCCTAGCTATAACGGCCTTAGGAGTTTCATTTAAATGATGCGTATTTTGCTTTTCCTGGCAACCAACCTTGCCATTGTCCTGGTTGCCAGCGTCACTCTGAGCCTGCTGGGTGTTGGCAGTATTCATGATGGTCAGGGTGGCATGAACCTGACGTCGCTGTTGATTTTCTGTGCCGTGATCGGGTTTGCCGGTTCCTTCGTTTCCCTGTTCCTGTCCAAGTGGATGGCCAAACGAGGCACCGGTACCCGCATCATCACCCAGCCCCAGACCCGTCAGGAGCAGTGGCTGGTCGATACCGTTGCCGAGCTGGCTCAGGCGGCGAACATCGGTATGCCGGAGGTGGGTATCTTCCCGTCGCGGGCATCCAATGCCTTTGCGACTGGCTGGAACAAGAACGCTTCGCTGGTGGCGGTTTCCGAGGGGATGCTGCAGCGCTTCAGCCCCAACGAGATTCGTGCGGTCATGGCACACGAGATCGGTCACGTGGCCAACGGCGATATGGTGACCCTGACTCTGATCCAGGGTGTGGTGAATACCTTCGTGATGTTCTTTGCGCGGATCATCGGTAACTTCGTGGACCGTGCGGTGTTCAAGAACGAAGGCTCTGGCCCGGGCATCGGTTATTTCATTGCGACCATCGCCGCCGAGCTGGTTTTGGGTATCCTCGCCAGCATCATCGTGATGTGGTTCTCGCGCCAGCGTGAGTTCCGTGCCGATGCGGCCGCAGCGCAGTTGAGTGGCAGCGCTAACATGATTGCGGCGCTGGAGCGTTTGCGTGCCGAGCAGGGTATTCCGGTCGAGATGCCCGGTGAAATGACTGCCTTCGGTATCAATGGCAACCTGAAGAACGGCCTCGCCGGCCTACTGATGACCCACCCGCCACTGGAGCAGCGCATCGCCGCACTCCGCGCCGGGAATTATCGCTAAGGCTAGCTCCCCAAACGATGGTTCCCACGCTCCTGCGTGGGAACCGCGCCCTGGACGCTCCTGCGTCCGAGCCCGCCGCCCGTTCAGTGCCATAACCAGAGCCCCGAGCCCGCCCGAAACCGGGACGCGGAGCGTCCCAGCATGCATTCCCACGCGGAGTGGAGTGACCCCCAAAAGTTGGACACAACCGATGGGGGTGTTTCATGCGGAAATACACGGAGCAA
>JASJKW010000160.1:0-6940 GCA_037621305.1 Pseudomonas sp. | reverse complement strand
TAGGGATCTATCCAGTTTCCAACCAGCCCGGGGTTCTGATCGGCGATGATGATCCGGATCAGCCCGTCCGCGCCGTATTCAGCGCAGGAGTTATTGATATAGCCCTGACCATCCTCGTAGTTGTCCAGATTCTCCTGCCATAAATTACACAGTTGGAATATCCAGTACTCACATTCGGGCGGCGTGAACTCAAGCACCAACGCTTCGCCCGGAGACAGGTGCCAGCTGCCGAAGGCATGATGCCGATCGGCAACGCCGCCGTTGCTCAGGTAGGTCGCCTGGGAAAAGCGCAGCTGGTTTGGCCGCAGTCCCAGATTATCCTGCCACCAGGAGCGTGCCAGTTCAGCATATCCCAGTACCTCCTGGGCAGCCTTGGCCAGACCGCGGCTCAGTTCGTCCGGTTGTATGGGCCGTGGTGCAGCGCCATCCAAGCGCTCGATATGCATATGAGGCACCTTCTCGCTATTGCGATTCTGGTGGACCACCCGCACCAGCATACCCACGCTGTCGTGCTCCAGCTTGAGCCAATTACCTTCATGCGGATGCTGACTGAGAATGACCTCGAAGTTGCCGTCAGCATCATGTTGAATCTTCTCGCTGGGCAGGAACGCCGTGGTGTGCAGCATAGCCGGATCGAACTCCTTCAACCCCTCCACTCCACGCTCAGCCCAATTCCTGGCCCCCAGATCAGCAGGTTGGGCGGCACTCCAGACGGCCATCACGAAATAGGGAATATCCCGGAGGTTACCCGTTACCCGGTAATCCACCGCCTCATCGAATTCGCATAGCAGGTGATCCTGATCCGGGCACTGGAAATTGATACTCTGACGCCAGGACGCATCTTTCAATCGCGGACGGTTGGGCTCGCAGTTCTCCACGAAGCGCTCAAAACCGTTGCGCACCAGGCGTGTAAGAAAACGGTACCACTCGGCGCGTTCAAGCTCCGTGGGCACATCATCCAGTTGTTCCAACAGACGCCCGGTCTGCTTCAGGCTGTCGCAGAAATCATCCCACGCCTGGCCCGAAAGCAGACGTTGTGCCGCTGCATTACGAATGGGATCTGGATTGCGCATGCTCACTCCTCGACCTTGATGGGAAATCTATCGAAGTAAAACTGGAAGCGTTCGCGCAGCTCCGCCGGGTCAACACCAAAATCCTCCTTCAGCCGATAGAGAATCTGACCGTATTTACCCCGTGGGTTATCACGTAGATAGGTGCTGAATTGCTGCTGCGCCTGCTCGGTGAGTTCGATATCAGCCATGGCATATATATCACCGATGACCGTGTTCGCATCCGCTGTGACCTCGTGGAACATGACATCCAGGCGCTGATTGGCCGGCAATTTGTCATGATCACGCACACAGCAGCGCAGCAGATGTTCGATCCGGTCAATCCAGTATCGGGCGGTCACCTGCGGCTCAATGGAATGACGACGGACGCGGTCGCCGTAGGCAATCATGGTAATGGCCGACTGGATGACCGCCACCGGATCACGATGGGTCATTACCACGGTCGCATCAGGGAAGGTGTTGATCAACGGCAACAGATTTTCCAGATGCTGGGGTGACTTGAGCACCCAGCGATTCGGCCCTTTCTGCCACGTCAATACTTGCAGCACCTTCTTCATGTAACGGTAGTGCTGCGTCTGATCAGTGTTGAGATAGTGATCGCGCCAACGGTAGGGACGGGACAGCCACTCGATGTTGTAGTTGGAGAAATCCGCCCCCTGAAGCTCGTTTTCCTCATGCACATGCAACGGCGACATCTCATGCATATTTTTCAGCAGAGGTAATAGTGGATCGAACTGCTCCCAGCCCTGCTGACAACGCAACAGGCGCGGGTCCGGTTTGCCCCGATCAATTTCCAGCTGATCCTCGGCGGATGGAACCGGGCCGATACTTTCCCAGTAGGGCAAGGAACGCAGGCGGGTGTCGGCCCCCATCAGGTTCAGCAGATGGGTGGTGCCCGAGCGCGGCAAGCCCAGTACGATAATCGGGCGGTCTATCTGGATACCGAGGATTTCCGGATGGCGCTTGACCATATCCTCAATACGCAAACGGTTGGCGGCGTGGCGCACACAATCATGAAACAACCCTGCCCTGCCCAGCGCAGTCAGGCCATTATCCTCATGGATGCTCTGCAGCCAGAGTTCCAGCCGAGGTAGAAAATCCTCGGCGCCGAAATCCGATAGCCCAGTCATGGCCCGGGCAGCCTCCAGCACCGCGCTTACGCTCAACTCCACGGGAGCGGCAGCAGCACTCTGCATGACATCCATCTGGAAGGGGGTCAGTACCGGATCAACAAGATCGGCGATTTCAATTTCCTGACGCTGCAGCGCAACGGCAGCCGACTGGGTATGCATGGGCAGCTTCTTCCTTATTATTGTCGTATCGTTTATCAGCCTGACCTGACGGCCGGCCTCACTCAGCTCTTGTCCGGCATATTGCAGATCATTCGCCGTGCCTACATCCCTCAAATCAATTATTGGCGCTGCGCAAAGCCTCAAAGCTGCGCCTTTCCCGTATTGTCAGGAGCCAGACATAATGAGAACAAAGACGGGCTATAACGCCAGATGAAAGCCCGGACGGGACGTCCGGGCCTATTTACAGCAGTATTGCGGTGAGTAGCTCTTCAAATCCTAACGGCCACTTCTGCGGCACCCTCCATAGCCCCCTCGATATAGCCAACGCCATTGCAGTCACCAGCCGTGTGCACCGTAAATCCGGCGGCCCGCAATTGTTCTGCCAGATGCAGATCCCCGCTGGCTCCCTTGGCGACGATCACATGATCAGCAGCCACGGCCCGGGCCTGCCCATCACCATCAAGATAACGAACCTCACCCTCACCGATAGTGGTGTCCCGCATCGCCGGCAACATGCTTACGCCCAGATGGCGCAGCTCATGGAGGACCCGCAGCCGGCGCACGATATACAGGCCAGCACCGAATCGAGGCGTGTCATCAATCACCGTGACTTTGCGACCACGCAGGGCCAGGAACTCTGCTAGCTCCAGCCCGACCAGCTCTCCACCAATAATCACGATGCGCTCACCCAGCGGCATCCAGGTTCGGGTAGCCTCACGGATCAGATCAATATTTCGGGTGACCCCTGTCAGCGCGCCGGCCTTGGATGCCAGCCGCGCAACCCAGCCAGTCTTGCGCTTGAGCGACGACAGATCACCACCAAGAATCAGTTTGCGCAGATCGTCGCCACTGAAAACGTTATCGCGCTCGGCACCAGGAATGGCCGGCATGGAGCGGATCGCACCGGTGGCCACAACGACCTCATCGGGGCCAAGCTGCCGCAGCAGTTCCGGGGTTGCTGGGGTATTCAGACGGACGTCCACACCGAGTGTTTCTATTTCCCGCTTGAGCCAGCTGAGCAGGCGTCCGTTGGGCTCGTAGGCAATAGCAGCGAACTGCAGGGTGCCACCGAGCCGATCGGTCTGCTCCAGCAATATGACCTGATGTCCTTTGAGCGTAAGCCGCCGAGCGCTTTCCATACCACCAGGGCCACTGCCAATCACCACCACTTTCTTTTTCCGTTCGGCCGGATAAATCAGGCGTTCACGCTCGAACCCGGTTTCCGGATTCACTGCGCATTTGACACCACGCTCGACGTAGATCTGGCTGATACAGCAATAACAGTAGACGCAGGGCCGCACATCCTGCGGCCGCCCTTCGGCCAGCTTGCGTGGCAGATGCGGATCGGCAAGCAGCTTGCGTCCCATTGCCAGAAAATCGAACTTACCCTCAGCGATATGACGGTCAGCCAATTCCGGCTCGATACGGCCTGACGCAATGACCGGAATACTGACCACAGACTTGATGGCAGCGGCGCTATCCACATTGAGTCCAGGCACATCAGGGGTATGTGAACCCGAGTGCAGCACACCCTGGCCGGCGTCATGGTAGGCGGTCACAATAATGGCATCGGCGCCCGCCTGCTCAACCATTCTGGCAGTATATTTGGCATCCTCAAGCGTGATGCCGTGCGGCTGGCCAAACTCCTGTGAATCGAGCTTGCACCAGACCGGAAACTCCGCCCCTACCCGCTCGCGCACCGCCCGAAGCACTTCAAGCAGCAGACGAACACGGTTCTCCAACGAACCACCGTAGGCATCGGTACGTCGATTGGTTACCGGTGAAATGAACGAAGACAGGATGTAGCCATGACCGCCGTGAATTTCCACCGCATCCATACCCGCGCGTCTGGCCCGCTCGGCACCGGCAGCAAACATCTCGATCAACTGCTGGATATCTTCCAGCGTCATGACCCTGGTATCAAAGGTGGTTGCCTTGCCAAAGCCGGTCTGTTCCAGCTCGCCCGGTAGCAGGCCATCCATGAAATCGCCGCCTTCAGCGACCTCCGGAATCGAAGGCCCCCACACTGGCCGACCGGCTTTCAGATCTTCCACCCCGACCAGACCAGCGAAGTGCAACTGCATGGCCATTTTCGCGCCGTGCGCATGTACCGCATCGGCAACGGCCTGAAGGCCAGGTATATAACGATCATCCGATACCGCTACCTGGCCCGGCTGATTACTGCCCAACGGCCAGCCCACACCGGCGGTCCCCATGATAACCAATGCCGCGCCACCTTTAGCGTGCTCCTCATGGAAGGCCCGAATGCGCTCACCGCAACTACCATCCGGTTCTGCCAGATTTACACCCATGGCAGTGGCAACCATACGATTGCGAAGCGTCATCGAGCCAATATGGCCCGGCTGGAGCAATTGAGTGTAGGTGTTTGTCATCAGTTTCTTATGCCTTGTTCTGATCCTGTTGGGCCAGCCGGAAAGATATATCAGCCCCAGAATGCCTGACCACCATCCAGCGGAATGGTCGCACCTGTGAGATAGCTCATGTTATCGCTGACCAGAGCTACCACCCCTCGACCAATATCCTGTTCGCAATCACCGATACGGCCGAGCGGAATAGTCTGGAAGAACGCCTCGGCTTCCTCTGGACGGCTATCTACCCATTCTTTCAGTGAGGTCGAGAGCGCATGCGGCGCGACAATATTGACACGGATCCTGTCGACACCCCATTCGCAAGCAGCTGAGCGTGACAGGGAGCGGATTGCCTCCTTGGCCGCCGCGTACACCCCATAATCACTGCCATCCCAACGCTTGGCCGCAGAACTCGCCATATTGATAATAGAGCCGCCACCACGCGCTTTCATGGACGGGTAACAGGCCTTCATGAAGCGGAATGTCGCCATAGGGCCGATATCGAAGCGGCGCTGGAATTCTTCAGGACTGGTATCCAGGATGGTGCCGGGGCCACCGTCATTGGCATTATTGATCAGGATATCGACTCCGCCGAGTTGTTCTATCGTACGCGCTACGGATGCCTCAATGGCGTCAGCGTCGCTGACATCACAGACCATGTAAATGGCATGACCACCGAAACCTTCAATGGCCCCACAGGTCTCAACCAATCGGGCCTCGGTACGCCCCAATATAGCCACGGCGGCACCTTCCTTTGCCAGGGCAAATGCAATGCCCTGTCCTACACCCTGACCACCACCCGTGATCAGCGCCACTTTTTCGTCAAGCATTCCCAGATCGATTTTCCAACCTTTATCTTCATTGATCATCTGCGGATGCGAAGCCCTGTTCGCACCATCCACGTGTGCCTGCGAACACACTCAGACGATCGGTTGACTGGTAATCTTGCGATCTCCGAGGGGCTCAATGACTTCCAACAGACGCTTGTAGCCGGTGGCGGCGATGCGCCACTTACCGTCCTGCTTGACATAGCGATCCTCATAGATGGCGCTGCCGGTCAGGAACTCCTGGGTTTCCAGGTTGATGAAGATGTCATTCAGGTACCAGAGGCCCGTGGCGATATCACCCGTCACTTCGATTTCCGGAGTATGACCATTGTGCATGCCGAAGCGGGTAGCGGTGAACGCATTGCGGTAGAACTCCTCCGCCTCGGCCCAGCCCTTGATGTGGAACTCATAGGTTTTGCTCAGGAAGTTGATCTCACACTCAGCTGTAAATACCGTCTCCAGCAGCGGCAGATCGCAGACGTCCACCGCACGGAAATAGCGGGCCTTGAGTTGTTTGATTTCTTCGATAGCTTGCAGATCCAGCATGGAAATGATCCTTGTTCGGTTCCAGGGAAAAGCTCAGGCCTTGACTATGTATTCGCTGGTCTGAATGCAGTCAATCTTGTCCAAATCAATGAATCCGTTCACCGACTCCATCATCCGTTGCTCATTGCGGGCACGTCGGGCTGGATCACCCTTCGCGTCATAGAAACCATCTGCGTCACCGATGGCTTCGGGCACGAAATTTTCCTCGACGATGGCATCGAAGTGCGGTGCGGCGTAGGTGAGTACGCGGTGAACGGTGTTCTGGCGATAGCCAAAGGTGCCCTGGGTTGGGTAGGCGATAGGGCCATGCTCTTCGCGCCAGAGCTCGTACCACTGCTCGTAGCTGAGCCGTGGCGGGCAACGTAGAAAGACCACCTGGTTCATGCCCGGGGTACGCTCACCCTCGGCCACCAGGTAGGGAGCGGAGCGGCGTTTGCGCTCCTCGGGATACGGCTCGGATTCCACCACCAGGTAGCCGTGAAAACGCCCGGCATGCTGTTCGAGGATGGCCTCCAGCGGCTCACGGTGCATGGCGCTGTCGACCCACAGCGACACCATGCCATCCATCGCCGGCTTGGTGTTGATCATGCATTGGCCATCGGCGGCGGCGACAGCATCATCTACCACCATCATCCGTAGTTTGTGCACGCCCGCAGTCAGCAGCTGCGGCGCCACCTCCTGCAACAGGCGATTACGAAACTCGTTACCCGTCTCGCGTGGGTCCAACTTCCATAGCGAATACATGATCTTTTCCATTGACTCTCTCCGGCAGGCGCAATTGAGCATTGCGGTATTGTTGTTTTGCATCGCCGTCGCACGACGATATCGATCACGGT
>JASJKW010000159.1:0-2949 GCA_037621305.1 Pseudomonas sp. | reverse complement strand
TCCAGAGCTACTTCGACCCGCGAGACTTACCAACCGCCAAATTCATGTATGGCGCATCAGCCAACCTCACCCTTCGCGCATAAGGAGACACCATGGCACGCGGTATCAACAAGGTCATCCTGATCGGCAACGCCGGCGGCGACCCAGAAACCCGCTACCTGCCCAACGGCACAGCGGTCACCAACCTCACCCTAGCCACCTCCGACAGCTGGAAGGACAAGCAGACCGGCCAGCAGCAGACGCGCACCGAATGGCACCGCCTGGCCTTCTTCGGTCGCATTGCCGAGATTGCCGGGCAGTACGTGCGCAAGGGATCGAAGATCTACATCGAAGGCCGGCTGCAAACCCGTGAGTGGGAGAAGGACGGCATCAAGCGGTACACCACCGAAGTGGTGGTCGACATGAACGGCACCTTGCAGCTGCTCGACGGCGCACCACCCGGCAACCAGCCCCAGCGCCAGCAGGCACGACCGCCAGCGCAACAGCAGCCCGCTCAAGCGAGTCAGGCTCCCGCGCCGAATTACGACAGCTTTGATGATGACATTCCTTTTTGAGGAGCCAGCATGATTGACGCGACAGCCATCGCCGAACGGGATCTGCTCCGCGCCGAGCATGAAGTCCTGATGCGCGATTACGAACGCCGGAATGGCAAGGTCGAGCCACTGCCCATCATCGCCCGCCACGCCCCAGGCAAGGATGCCTTCCGTCAGTACAACCAGGTCATGCACCTGAAAGACAAAGCAGCGCCAAAGGCAAAGACGCCAGCGCCCCGCAAAGCCCGTGCACGGCGCAAACCGGCAACCAAGCAGGCATTGCACCAGCACCTGCCCTTCAAGCCCAGGGGTACGCCCCAGGCGAGGCAAAACGCAGTGGTGCGAGAGGTGTGGGCATGAAAGCAATGACTCCCGCCGAGCGCCAGCGCGAGAAGCGCGCCAGGGACAAGCTGAAGGAGGAAGAGCGCCAAGCCCGCCTCCTCGCCTACCGCCTGCAGGTGGACGTCTACCACGCCACCGCAGAGCTACTGAACAAGATCATGGCCACCTGCGAGCTCGAAGAACGCCAGGACGCCATAACCCGATTGATTCACAACGCATCACGCCTGCCAGACGACCAGCTGCGCAACTTCCTGCGCCAGCCGTAAGCGTCACGGCGGGGTGTCACGTCAATGAATTTGACGCCATTGATTCCCGAGCGCATAGCGGCAGGGAAATGGCTTCGACGCACGGGAGAAAGAATCAGTGAACATCAAATCATATGAGCAGTGGCTGGAAGACCGGCTGAAAGGTGCGTGTGCGCTGGCGGAGGCTGAAGGCGATGACAATACGCCAAGCAGCGTGGATTGCGCCGCCTGCGATGGAACCGGCGAGGTTGAGTGCGACTGCGATTGCGAGCACTGCGAAGCGCTGGTGGAGTGCCATGCATGTGAAGGCGAGGGAACCATACCTGCCGACGATGCGGACTCCCTCGAAGGAAATGAGAGGCTGCGGGCCACCTACCAAGAGTATCTGCGCGAGCTGGTCAGCGACCTTTCGGCCCTCTCGGAATGGAAAGGCAAGCCGTCAGCTCATTGCGTTATTGAAGCTGGGCTGGCGCCGTACATGCTGCTCGCGACGGATGTAGAGACTGGTCACCTAAAGCGCGGGCACAAGCTAATGATTCATGACCCTGCAGGGATCATGAGGGATCAGCCATGCCCGACAGCGCTGTCATTTTAAACAGCCTTGCGGGCGACCTATCCTCGCGAGTCATTGCTATCTGCGAGCAGCACTACATCGAAGCTGGTAGGCGCAACGGGTGCGGAAGATGTCCGATCCATGCTCAATGCACCGCACCGATGCGAGGCTGGAGCTGGGAGGCGCTGGCGGAGCATAACCGCAAGATCAATAAGGCAGCCGAAAGCCTTCCCGAATGAAACGAAGGGCGCCATACCGGCCGCCCCTCCCTGCGAGATTCGACCCAAGCAGGCACTCACCATAGATGACGCACATTGCGCGTGCCACGCGGCATAGCGGCGCAGTCCATTCTGTTTCTGAGGTATCCATGACCACCATTAACTCCTACTTCTGCGGAGCTGGGCTGATGGATGTCGGCCTTATTGCGGCCGGCATCAAGATAAACCAGGCGTTCGAGCTGGACGCCGACGCTTGTGCCACCTACCGCCACAACCTTGGCGACCACGTTACGCAGTGCGACATAACCCAACAACTGGTGCTTGAGCAGGACAGCTGTGACGGGATGGTCTTCACCTACCCCTGCACCAAGTACAGCACGATCGCTGACATTCACGGCGCCCGAACAGGCGATGAGCTGTTTCTGCATGCACTTCGGCACCTAGCTCTGGCGCGGCCGGAGTTCTATGTGGTCGAGAACGTGCCGGGTATGCGGGCGTTCCCGGTGGTGATGGAGGCCATGAGCAGGCTGCCTGATTATTACGTTCAGGTGTTCTGCCCTATCCAGTCAGAGACCTGGCTGCCACAGCGCCGCAACCGGCTGATCATCATCGGCACCCGGCGGCCCTTCTCTATCCGGCCACCGGAAAACACCAAACGGGTGAAGCTGGCAGACATCCTCGAAGAGGAGCCGCGCATCACCCTGCCCAAGGCAATCAAGACGCGCATGACTGGCGGCTATCGGGATCTGCCCATCATCAGCGATCCAGCCAATGACGACCTGGCTCCCACTTGCGTGGCGCACTACGCGAAAGACAAGAGCACCCGGCTGGTAGCGGACAAGCGATTCCCGCTGGGAGTGCGGCCGTATTCAGTCAGGGAGTATGCCCGCCTGCAAGGGCTGCCCGACTGGTTCGAGTTCCCGGTATCAGACACAGCAGCCTATCGACAGATCGGCAACGGCGTCAGCACGCCGGTTGGCGAATGGGTGGGCAACGAAATGCAGAGGTATATGGCATGAGAGCAAACACCATGGTGACCAACACCGGCACCCTCACCC
>JASJKW010000158.1:0-5613 GCA_037621305.1 Pseudomonas sp. | reverse complement strand
CTGGTTCAGGGTGATGGACCTCGCGGGTCGGATCACCCTGGATCTGTTCGATCTGTTCAAGCGGGCGTGGACTGGATGGCGCGTGCGCAGAGCGGAAAACCGCTCTGCGTCAACACGCCCGGAGCCGGCTGCGCGGCGTGAGCCTAGCGTTGCCGCGGAAGAGAAGCGCCAGGCAGAGGCCTCGCGAAGCCGGCGTCAGGAGTCACTGAGCAAACACGTCGCCGCCCAGGAAAAGCGTCAGCCGCCGGTAATCGAGCCACTGGACACCAAGCCGGTACAAGCCAGCGTCCGCACTCAGAAGGAACGTCAGACGCCCTTGAGCTTCGAGCCTGTGGTGCCTGGCTCGCTGCCGCCTATCGCGCTGCTCGACCCGCCGAGCAAGATCAGCAAGGGGTTCTCGCCTGAATCCCTGGAAGGCATGTCCAGACTGCTGGAGATCAAGCTCAAGGATTTCGGTGTTGAAGCTGAAGTGGAGAAGGTTCAGCCGGGCCCCGTCATTACCCGTTTCGAAATTCAGCCGGCGCCCGGGGTCAAGGTCAGCAAGATTTCCAACCTGGCCAAGGATCTGGCGCGCTCTCTGGCCGTGATCAGCGTACGGGTGGTGGAGGTCATCCCCGGCAAGACCACCGTCGGCATCGAGATTCCCAACGAGGATCGCGAGATCGTCCGGTTGTCGGAAGTATTGCAGACCCGCGAGTTCGATGAGGCGCAATCGCCGGTCACGTTGGCGTTGGGGCATGATATCGGCGGCAAGCCGGTGCTTGCCGATCTGGCCAAGATGCCGCATTTGCTGGTGGCCGGTACTACCGGCTCGGGTAAATCGGTCGGGGTCAACGCCATGCTGTTGAGCATTCTGTTCAAGTCGCATCCGGAAGAAGTGCGCTTGATCATGATTGACCCGAAGATGCTGGAATTGTCGATCTACGAGGGTATTCCACACCTGTTGTGTCCGGTGGTTACCGACATGAAGGAGGCTGCCAATTCGCTACGCTGGTGCGTGGCCGAAATGGAGCGCCGCTACAAGTTGATGGCGGCCATGGGCGTGCGCAACCTGGCTGGCTTCAATCGTAAGGTCAAGGACGCCCAGAAGGCCGGCGAACCGCTGACTGATCCGTTGTTCCGGCGTGAAAGCATGGATGACATACCACCTGAACTGCAGACTCTGCCGGTGATTGTGGTGGTGATCGATGAATTCGCCGACATGATGATGATCGTCGGCAAGAAAGTCGAAGAGCTGATCGCCCGTATCGCACAGAAAGCCCGTGCCGCTGGTATTCACCTCGTTCTGGCGACCCAGCGCCCGTCGGTGGATGTGATCACCGGTCTGATCAAGGCCAACATCCCTACACGCATGGCGTTCCAGGTATCCAGCAAGATAGATTCACGCACCATTCTGGATCAGGGTGGCGCCGAGCAGCTGCTTGGCCACGGTGACATGCTCTACATGCCGCCGGGCACCAGTTTGCCGGTACGGGTGCATGGCGCCTTCGTTTCCGACGAGGAGGTGCACCGCCTGGTGGATGAATGGAAACTGCGCGGGGAGCCGGATTACATCCAGGATATTCTGGACGGCGCCGATGATGGCGGCTCGGGAAGCTTTGACGGTGGCAGCATGAGCAGCGATGGTGAAGAGGAGGACGCGCTGTACGATGAGGCTGTACGCTTTGTCACCGAAAGCCGTCGGGCATCCATCTCGGCAGTTCAGCGCAAGCTCAAGATTGGTTACAACCGGGCAGCGCGCATGATTGAATCCATGGAGATGGCCGGTGTCGTAACATCGATGAATACCAATGGCTCGCGCGAGGTGATCGCGCCGCCTCCTGTACGTGACTAGCCTCCTAGTGGAGTAATGACCCGAAAATGATCCGCACACTACTGCGTTCCACTGTCGCAGCTGTATGTCTTGCTGCGCTGCCCCTGGCCGTCATGGCCGACGATCAGGCTCGTGCCGCCGAACGTCTGAACGAACTGCTGTCCCAGGCTCGTACCATGACCGGCGGCTTCTCGCAGATGACACTCAGCTCCAACGGTGCCAATCTGCAGGAAACCACAGGTACTCTGGCGCTCAAACGCCCGGGCATGTTCCGCTGGCACACCGATCCGCCGCTGGAACAGCTGCTGATCTCCGATGGCGAACAGATGTGGTTGTATGACCCGGACCTGGAGCAGGTCACCATTCAGAAGATGGACAAGCGCCTGAGCCATACCCCGGCGCTGTTGTTGTCAGGTGACGTCAGCCAGCTGCAGCAGAGCTTCACCATCGAATGGACTGAAGGCGGTAGCGTGCAGGATTTCACCCTGACACCCAGAGAGCCCGACTCGATGTTCGACCATCTGCGGATCTCCTTCACCGATGGCATGATCAACGACATGCAGATGAATGACCCCATTGGTCAGCGTACCAACATCCTGTTCCGCAATGTCGAGCTGAACCAGCCGCTGGATGACAGCCAGTTCACCTTCGTTGTGCCGTCCGGGGTCGATGTCATCAGTGAGTGATATGGACCTGTTTGCCAGTCCTGCGCGTCATCAACCGCTGGCGGCGCGCATGCGGCCCGCGAGTCTCGATGAATACGCGGGCCAGCAACATCTGCTTGGTCGGGGCCGTCCTCTGCGGGTGGCGCTGGAGCAGGGTGCATTGCATTCGATGATATTCTGGGGGCCGCCGGGCGTGGGCAAGACCACCTTGGCGAAGCTGCTGGCGACACTGGCTGATGCGCACTTCGTGACTATTTCGGCGGTGCTGGCCGGGGTCAAGGATATCCGTCTGGCGGTGGATCAGGCCCGTCAACATGCCGCGCAGAACGGCCGCCAGACCATTCTGTTCGTCGATGAAGTGCACCGTTTCAACAAGGCGCAGCAGGATGCCTTCCTGCCGTTCGTCGAAGACGGCACCTTGCTGTTCATCGGCGCCACCACCGAAAACCCGTCCTTCGAGTTGAATAACGCCCTGTTGTCCCGGGCGCGTGTTTACGTGCTCAAATCGTTGGATGAGCAGGCGCTGGAGGCTTTGCTCGACCGGGCGCTCACGGATGTCGAGCGCGGCCTGGGGGCCCATCGTCTTGATATCACTCCGGAAGCCCGCGGCGTGCTGATTGGCGCCGCCGATGGTGATGCGCGCCGCGTGCTGAACTTGCTGGAGATAGCAGCTGACCTGGTGGCGGACGGCGGCACCATCGATATCGAGTTGGTCGGTGACCTGCTGAATGACAACCGCCGGCGTTTCGACAAGGGTGGCGAAGCCTTTTACGACCAGATGTCAGCCTTGCATAAATCGGTACGCGGGTCTGACCCGGATGCATCGCTGTACTGGTTTGCGCGCATGCTCGATGGCGGCTGCGATCCGTTGTATATCGCCCGGCGCGTGGTGCGCATGGCCAGTGAAGATATCGGCAACGCTGATCCCCGCGCGTTGACCTTGTGTCTCAGTGCCTGGGATGTGCAAGAGCGCCTCGGTAGCCCGGAAGGGGAGCTGGCGATCGCTCAGGCTCTTGTCTACCTGGCGTGCGCGCCGAAGAGCAATGCAGTGTACAAGGGCTTCAAGATGGCCCGCCAGGATGTCGCCAGCCAGCCGTCGCTGGAACCGCCGCTGCATCTGCGCAACGCACCGACCAAACTGATGAAGGAACTGGGCTACGGCGAGGCCTACCGCTACGCCCACGACGAGCCGGAAGCCTATGCCGCCGGCGAGGAGTACTTTCCTGAAGAGCTGCAGCCGCGCCGCTACTACCAGCCGGTCAAGCGTGGCCTGGAATTGAAGATCGGCCAGAAGCTGGAGTACCTGCGCGAGCTGGATGCCGCCAGCCCGCACAAGCGCAGGGAGCAGCCATGATGCAGACAGTGCTGGTAATTGCCCTGGGTGGTGCGCTGGGCGCGCTGTCCCGTGCCGGCCTGGCATCGGCTGTGCAATTGCTGTGGCCAGGCACCTTCCCGCTGGCAACCTTCATCATCAACCTGCTCGGATGCCTGGCGATAGGTGTACTATACGGCCTGTGGCTGAATCGCCCGGAGCTGTCGCCGTTGTTGCAACAAGGGCTGATGATCGGTTTCCTGGGCGCCTTCACCACCTTTTCCACCTTCTCCCTGGACGCCTGGCGTCTGCTGGAGAATGGCCAGAGCCTGTTGGCTCTGGGATATGTCCTGCTCAGTGTGTGTCTCTGTTTGATCGCCACCTGGGCCGGCCTGATGCTGACTCGATAGTCGCCAGGCTGCCACCCGCAACCATAAGATGATGCCCGATGCTTGATCCAAAACTGGTCCGTAGCCAACCCCAATTGATTGCCGAACGTCTCGCCACGCGCGGATTTGAACTGGACGTGAGTCTGCTCGAATCGCTGGAGGCACGCCGCAAGTCGGTGCAGACCCGCACTGAGAGTCTGCAGGCCGAACGCAACAGCCGCTCCAAGTCGATCGGCCAGGCCAAGGCCCGTGGTGAGGATATCCAGCCGCTGCTGGCCGATGTCGATCGCATGGGCGAGGAGCTGAACGCCGCCAAGCAGGAGCTGGACGGCATTCAGAACGAGCTCGACAACATCATGCTGAACATGCCTAACCTGCCGGATGACAGCGTACCGGTCGGTCTGAGCGAAGATGATAACGTCGAAGTGCGCAAATGGGGCACGCCGCAACAGTTCGACTTCGAGGTCAAAGACCACGTCGCCATCGGTGAGCTGCACGGGTATCTGGATTTCGAGACGGCGGCCAAGTTGTCCGGCGCGCGCTTTGCGCTGATGCGCGGGCCTATTGCCCGCCTGCATCGTGCGCTGGCTCAGTTCATGCTGGATCTGCACATCAATGAACATGGCTATGAAGAGTTCTACACACCCTATCTGGTGCAGGCCGACGCGCTGCTGGGTACTGGTCAGCTACCCAAGTTCGAAGAAGATCTGTTCAAGGTGCCGCGCGGCGATGACCAACGCGATCTCTACCTGATTCCTACCGCAGAAGTGTCACTGACCAATATCGTCAGCCAGAGCATCCTCGATGCCAACACTTTGCCGGTGAAGATGACCGCGCATACGCCGTGTTTTCGCAGTGAAGCCGGCTCTGCCGGACGCGACACCCGGGGCATGATTCGCCAGCACCAGTTCGACAAGGTCGAAATGGTGCAGATCGTGCGTCCAGACGATTCGATGCGCGCTCTGGAAGAGCTCACCGGCCATGCTGAAGACGTGCTGCAGCGTCTCGGTTTGCCGTACCGTGCACTGGTATTGTGCACTGGGGATATGGGTTTTGGTGCAGTGAAGACCTATGACCTGGAAGTCTGGATTCCCAGCCAGAACAAATACCGCGAAATTTCCTCCTGCTCCAGCTGTGGCGACTTCCAGGCACGGCGCATGCAGACCCGCTGGCGTAATCCGGAAACCGGCAAGCCTGAGTTGGCACATACCTTGAATGGTTCTGGGCTGGCGGTTGGCCGCACACTGGTTGCCGTGCTGGAAAACTACCAGCAGGCTGACGGCAGCGTGATAGTGCCGGAAGTACTGCGTGGCTATATGGGTGGGCTTGAGCGGATTAGCTGAGGCTCCGCGCATTGGCCTGCCACAGCCGCGTGTCTAGCACGCCCGGTTAATCACGACTGATGAGGTGCAGATGGACTTTCTACCCTTGTTT
>JASJKW010000157.1:0-6818 GCA_037621305.1 Pseudomonas sp. | reverse complement strand
GGTTCTGGCTGGATTCCTTTACCCTGCTGGTACTGACCGCATGTAGCACCAGCCTGCATGCCGCCTCCTACGAGGATTGGATCAAACAGGCACGCCAAGGCCAATACCAGTCCGCCATTGCCGGCTTGCAGCAGTACCGGCAACAGCATCCGCAAGAGACACGTGTCCAGCTTGATCTGATGCGCATTCATGCCTGGGCAGGCCAGCCGCAAGAGGTCATCCACCTGTACGAAAGCTGGCCGACCAACCTGCCCTTGCCGGCCGATGTATTGCTGCTGACAGCACGCGCCCACAAAGATACGCGCCAATGGACACCGGCCCAAAACCTGTATCGGGAAGGAATGCGGCGCTTCCCACAGCAAGCCGCCTTCACCATGGGCCTGTGCATGAGCCTGGCCGATGCCGGACTGACGGCACAGGCCTTGAGCTGTGCCCAGCAACTGCAGCCGGCCACACGCCAAAACACCAATTACCTGCTGACGCGCAGCTACATCTACCGCGCTGCCGGCCAGAACTACGAAGCCCTGCGCGTCAGCCAGGATGCTCTGGCTGCCCAGCCAGACAAAACCGATGTTATCCGGGATTATGACCAGTCCCTGCATGCCGCCGGTCTGCACCGCCAGGCGATGGAATGGCAAACACAACATCCCGATATCTTCTCGAGCGCAGACCTGGCTGACCGTCAAGCCGACTATGCCGCTGAATTGACCCGGCTGTCGCCCCAGCCCACACGCACACTGCCCGAACGTTTTCTGGTCGCCAACCGAGCCATCGCGTTGCAAGACAAACTGGCTGACAGCGCCAGCTTTCTGGGTAACCCCGCTTTCGCCCGCCGCATCCGTGGTGACCGTCTGATTGCGGTGGACACACGCGAAGACGCGCCCTCTACAGTAGACATTGCTCCCGAACGGGCGGCCCAGTATCCAGGCTATGCCTACGCCTCGCTAGGAGCCCTGCAACTGCGCGCCCGTCACCCCGAACAAGCCGTATCCAGCTACGAGCGGGCGTTGGCCGAACCCTCGCTGGACGCAAAAACACGCACACGCTATCAAACCGGATTGGCCTTTTCCTTGCTGGAGTCTGGCCGCGAAGATCAGGCACTGGCATTGGCCGAGCGCATGGAAAAAGACATGCCCGCCACTCGCTGGCTACGCGGCAATCCAATCCCCCAGCCCAATCCAGGCTATACCGACACCTTGATTTTGAAAAACTCGCTCTATACCTATACGGGTTTGCTCAAGGACGCGCGCGAAAATCTGGCCAAGGCCAGCGCACAGGCACCAAGCAACGTCAATCTGCGCGTGCCGCTGGCCGATGTCCAGCGCATATCGGGTATGCCAAGGGCGGCGGAACGCAATCTGAAGATCGCTGAAACCTATGCGCCGCGTCAAGAAGACGTCATCATCAGCCAGGCCCAGACCGCCCTGGACCTGCACGAATACCGCCAGGCCGAAGAACTATTAGCGTATGCCAAAGCGCACTACCCCACTAATATGCGGGTCACGGAACTGGAAAAAGACTGGCAAACCTACCGCAAGAACGAACTGATTTTGCGTAGCGGTTTTGAAACCAGCAACGGTGGCGATGTCTCGGGCAATGACGGCATACGCACTGAGGCGCAATGGTACAGCGCCCCCATCGACTACAACTGGCGCGTCACCGCCCTGGCCGGGCATCTGGATACCAGCGACGAGCTTGGCCACAACGTAATCTGGCAGGGAGCTGGTCTGGAATACCGCGGCCGCGACTGGCAATCGCAGCTGATGATCAACAACCAGAACTGGGGCCAGGGCAACAAAATGGGGGCCAGCCTACAGGTCGATCACGAGCTGAACGATCACTGGAGCATCGGCGGCACCTTGGACTATCGCACCCTGGATATTCCGAATCGCGCCCTGGCCGCAGGCATCACGGCCAATCAGGGACAAGTGCGGCTGCGCTGGCAAAACGGCCCCGAGCAATGGGTGCAAGCCGCCTACACCGGGACAAAATTCTCTGACAACAACGTACGTCAGAGCCTGCAGATCACAGGTAACCAACGCATCTACACCAGCCCGCGCATCAAGGCCGACGCCCAGCTGGAGCTATGGGCTTCCGGCAACAAAGACCAAGACAGACCCTACTACAGCCCACGGCGCGAATACATGGCTGTGCCTGCCCTACGTCTGGAGCACCTGATTTACCAACACTACGACGAGCGCCTGACCCAGGCCCTGACACTGGGTGTGGGCCTACATCACCAAAGCGGCTATGGCAGTGGTGCCGTAGGTTCGGTCGCCTACGAACTGAACTACCAGCACGACCGCAATCTGGAAGTCGGCCTGCGCCTGCAGGCCCTGTCCCGCCCCTATGACGGCCAGCGCGAACAGCAGTACAGCGGCATGGTTGAACTCAAGATCAAATTCTAAGCGGCCACGACAATGAGCACACGAATCCTGACCCTTCTGATAGTGGCCTTCAGCGCCCTTTTATCGGCCTGTAGCGCCAGCCCGCCGGCCCTGTATGTGCCGCCCGAGCAGCGTCGCCTCGAACAACAAGAGCAGCCCTGGCGCAATGACGAGCTGCTCATCATCGCCTACCACGACGTGGAGGACCACGATCCTAACCAGGCGTACCTGAGCGTCAGTACCGAGCACCTGCGCCAGCAGTTTTCCTGGCTACAGGAAAACAACTATGTGCCGGTCAGCGTAGAGCAAATTATGCGCGCCCGCCAAGGTGTGGAGCCTCTGCCTGAAAAGGCAGTGCTACTGTCATTTGACGACGGGTATCAAAGTTTCTATACCCGCGTGTTCCCGCTGCTCAAAGCCTATCAATGGCCTGCGCTGCTGGCCCCGGTCGGCAAATGGTTGGACACCCCCGACAACGAAAAAGTGGACTTCGGCGGTCTTCCCACCGAACGTTCGCGCTTTTTGCACTGGGCGCAAATCGACGAAATGGCCAACTCCGGTTTGGTGGAAATCGGCGCGCACACCCAAAACATGCATTACGGTGCCATCGCCAACCCACAAGGCAATATCCAGCCGGTGGCTGCCGCGCATCGCTACCTGACCGATCAGAAACGCTACGAGACCGATGCCGAGTACACCGCCCGCTTTCGCGAGGATGTGCGCGCCATCAGTGCCCGCGTCAAACAGCACGCCGGTAAGCCGCCGCGCGTCTGGGTCTGGCCCTATGGCCGGATCAGCGGCCTGGGCCTGCAAATTCTGGAGCAAGAAGGCTATCAGATGGCCCTGACGCTGACCGACGGCGTGGCCAACGTCCACGACCTGATGAATATGCCACGCTATCTGGTGGATAACGACCCGGACATCAGCACCTTTGCAGGCTTTATCACTGCCCGTGAAGACCGTCAGGCCGAACGCGTGGTGCATGTGGATCTGGATTATGTGTACGACCCCGATCCGGCGCAGATGGAACGCAACTTGAGCGCCCTGGTGCAACGCATCGCAGACCTGAAACCACGTAGTGTCTATCTGCAAGCCTTCGCCGACCCCACAGGCGATGGCCTGGTGCGCTCGGTCTACTTTCCCAACCGCCACCTGCCCATGCGCGCCGACCTGTTCAACCGCACGGCCTGGCAATTAAGTTCGCGTGCCCACGTCAATGTCTTTGCATGGATGCCCGTGCTGGCCATCGATACGTCCGAGCCGGCGCAACACGTACTGCAATGGCATGCCGACGGCAGCCCGCCTTCCCTGCCCACACAAGGCTACCGCCGCCTGTCCCCCTTTGACCCGCGCACCCGCCAGATCATGGGCGATCTGTACGAAGATCTGGGACGCAGCGCCATCTTCTTTGGTGTCGTATTCCATGACGATGCCACGCTGACCGACTTTGAGGATGCCTCGCCCGCCGCCCTGGACGCCTACGAAAAAGCCGGCTTTGGCAGGGACATCGGGACGATACGAGCCAATCCCGAGCAGTTTGAGCGCTGGACGCGCTTTAAATCACAAGCCCTGATCGACTTGACCCAGGAACTGGCTGATCGGGTACGCAAGCAGCGCGGCCCGCAGATCAGTACGGCCCGCAATATGTACGCCCTACCGGTTCTGCAGGCCCAGAGCGAACAGTGGTTCGCCCAGAACCTGAACGATTTTCTGCAAGCCTACGACTGGACTGCCGTGATGGCCATGCCCCGCATGGAAGACATCCACGATCAGCATGCCGTGACCTGGCTGAACGAGCTGGTCGATAAGGTGACCAGCCACCCAGAAGGCCTGCGCCGCACCGTGTTCGAAGTGCAATCCGTCGATTGGCCCGGCCAAGGTCAGCCATCCCGTCCGCTGGACTCCCATCTGGTGGCCGGCTGGCTCAATGCACTGACGGCAAGAGGGGCGCGACATGTCGGCTATTACCCAGACGACTTTGTCAACAATCAGCCCAAGATGAACGTGATTCGTCCGGAAATCACGATTGAATGGTATCCAACAAAAAATGATTGAACGACTGATCGCCCTATTGGCCCTGTGCCTGATCGTCGGAATTCCTCTGGGAATCACCGTCGCCCTGACCAGCCACCTACTGCTCTACTTCATCTTCATGTACCCGCTGTTCATGTCGGGCATATGGATAGGCGGTGGCTTGATCTTCTGGTTCCAGCATGAACGCCGCTGGACCTATAAACCACACGCCCCACCCGAACTGGAAGGCATGCCGCTGGTCAGCATCCTGATCCCTTGCTTTAACGAACAGGCCAACGCCCGCTCTACCATCCTGTCCGCGCTGAATCAGGTCTATCCCAACATCGAAGTCATCGCCATCAACGACGGCTCCAGCGATCGCACCGCCCAAGTGCTCAATGAACTGAGCGAGGAGCACGACAAGCTGCGCGTCATCCACCTGGCCCAGAACCAGGGCAAGGCACTGGCCCTGCGCATGGGAGCCATGAGCGCCAGCGGCGATTACTTCGTGTGTATAGACGGCGATGCTTACCTGGACCCGGAAGGCGTCAATTACCTGGTCGCCCCCATGCTGCATAACCCGGAAGTCGGGGCCACTACCGGCAATCCGCGCATCCGCACGCGCTCCACCCTGATCGGCCGCATCCAGGTTGGCGAGTTCTCCTCGATCATCGGGCTGATCAAGCGCACGCAGCGCGTCTACGGAAAAATCTTCACGATTTCCGGCGTGATCGCAGGCTTTCGTCGACAGGCCTTGGACGAAGTGGACTACTGGAGTCTGGACATGATCACCGAGGACATCGATGTGACCTGGAAGTTGCAGTTGGCCGGCTGGCAGGTGTTCTATGAGCCGCGCGCCCTGTGCTGGGTGCTGATGCCCGAAACACTGAAAGGCCTGTTCAAGCAACGTTTGCGCTGGGCTCAGGGCGGGGCGGAAACCTTCCTGAAATACACCCCGCAAGTACTGCGCTGGGAAAACCGCGGCATGTGGCCCCTGACTCTGGAATACCTGTGCTCGACCTTATGGAGTTTCGCCCTGGGCGTGGCGATGCTGGTTTGGTTGCTTGGACAAGTGCTCCACTTGCCTGCGGCCACCCAGATCGACGGCCTGTTCCCACCCTCGTTCACCGGTATGGTGCTGGCCGGCATGTGCCTGCTGCAGTTCGCCGTCAGCATCTGGATCGACCGTCGCTACGAGCCCGATCTGCCCCTGTCGATGTTCTGGATCATCTGGTACCCATTTGTCTACTGGTTGATCAATTTCTTAACCACGCTGTGGAGTTTCCCCATGGTCATGCTGCGCCTGCGTCGCAAACGCGCCCGCTGGAGCAGCCCCGACCGGGGTATCAAGGAGCTGTCATGATCATCACGACCCAACGCCATCCCATCACTCGCTGGATAGACCGTCTACTGACCATCGCCGGCTGGTTCGTCTTCAGTTACCTGATCGCCAAAGGCTTGCTCCTATTGATCGGTCACACCATGGACAAAGCTGGCTACGAACAGATAGACCCGATCTTCCCGACCCTGACCACCTTTCTGTTCTACGGGGCGGTTCTGCTGACCAACGGCCTGCTGCTGTTGGCCTGGTCACGCTGGCGACGCCAGCAGCGCCAGCAGCGCCACCTGCGCCAGGCTCTGTACCGCCAACGCAGCCGCTTGCATCGCGCCAAGCAGCCCCCCCTGCCGCATTTTGATCACGAACAGATCGATACCGTGCGCCACAGCCGCATCGTCGTGCTCTACAACGCCCAGGACGGCGCGGTACAGCATGTGGAAGCAGCCAATCCGCTGCCCATGCAGCAGGCAACCGGCACCCACGACGGAAAACCACTGACACCGCTGATCTTTCGTCCGCGCGCCTACCCCAAACAGCCTACGCCGAATCAATAGTACCGACGCAAAAACAACCCTGCACAAGGGCAAACAGCCTAGGAAATGCGGCTCATGTAATTGCAGATGGCCGTCTCTACCATAGTCAGTAACGCCGATGTATCAAGCCGTAAGGCGAAGGAACAACAGGTGCTGCAATGACAAAACCATACCAACAAGGGGCCGTGCTGCTGGCAATGCTGTGTGTCATGAGCAGCGCCGCCGCACAACCAGGCAGAGATACCAGCAAGCCCAAACCGGCCAACTTCATGGAAGCCATCCGGCAGGCTGAAGTGGTTCGCAAGAACCTGTTTGACGATCCGCTCGCGGGCATCGTCATCAACCGCACCGTAACGGTGCAAGGACAAGACTTTTACCGCTACTTCAGCAATCGCTGGCGCGAGCTGACCGGGGCCAGCCCCTTCACCCTGACGGTGGTGGAGCGCCCGTCGGCCCGCTGGGGTAGCGAGATCTGGGTCGAATACCGTCGCCAGCGCATGTATCACGCTTTTCTCACGCCCGCGCGTTCCGGCACAAAGAAGGCCA
>JASJKW010000156.1:0-3303 GCA_037621305.1 Pseudomonas sp. | reverse complement strand
GCGCGTTCAAGCAGGCTCTTCGTGGTCTGACGGCTACTTGCCCAGCCCCTGTGCCAGCAGCCGATCCAGCGCGTTGGCGAAGGACTGCTTGTCCTTGTCGCTGAAGGGGGCCGGACCGCCACGGCCGGCCAGACCGGCGCCGCGCAGCTCATCCATCAGGTTGCGTACGGCGAGGCGTTCGCCGATGCTGCCCTGGTCGTAGATCTCGCCGCGCGGGTTGATGGCGGTGACGCCCCGGCGCACCAGCCCGTCAGCCAGGGGGATATCGGAAGTGACGACCAGATCCCCAGGCTGCGAATGTTCAATGATGTACAGGTCAGCCACGTCCGCGCCGCCCGGTACCACGACCTGACGCACACCGGGAGCCGCGGCCAGACCCAGCGAGCTGTTGGCTACCAGTACCAGTTGCAGTTCCCGCCGGCGGGCGGCGCGCAGCATGATGTCGCGTACCGGGCGGGGACAGGCGTCGGCGTCAATCCACAAAGTCATGTGTCGTCAGTTCCTCATGAGTCGGACAGCTCGGCCTGCAACTGCTCAAGGGCTTCCTGAGCTTCCAGCCACTGCATTTCCAGCTCGTCGATGCGCTGTTGGCCATCGGCCTGGCGTGCCAGCAGATCCTTGAGTCGAGCGCGGTTGGCATCGCTGTACAGGTCATTGTCGGCCAGGGCCGCCTCGATTTCCTGCATGTTCTGTTGTGCGTTCTCCAGCTGCTTTTCCAGTTTGTCCGCCACCTTCTTCAATGGGGCCAGGCGCTGGCGTTGTTCTGCCGCCTGACGGCGCTGGGTCTTGGCATCGACACGCGGCCCGGCGTCTGCCGATTCGCTGCCGGCGGCCAGACTGGCCTGCTGTTGGCGAAACTGGGCGAGCCAGCGGGTATAGCTGTCCAGATCTTCGGCATAGGTGGACAGCCTGCCGTCGGCCACCAGCCACAGTTCGTCAGTGGTGTCGCGGATCAGTGCCCGGTCGTGGGAAACCAGCAGCATGGCGCCTTCAAAATTCTGCAGGGCCACCGTCAGGGCATGACGCATTTCCATGTCCAGGTGGTTGGTCGGTTCGTCCAGCAACAGCAGGTTGGGCTTCTGCCAGGCAATCAGTGCCAGTGCCAGACGCGCTTTTTCGCCGCCGGAGAAGTGCAGTACCGGCTCTTCGGCACGGCTGCCGTGAAAGTCGAAACCACCAAGGAAGTTGCGTAGCTCCTGCTCTCGCTGCTGCGGGGCAATGCGCGCCAGATGCAGCAGTGGGCTGGCCTCGGGGTCGAGGCTGTCCAGTTGATGCTGAGCGAAATAGCCGATTGCCAGATGTTCACCGGTTTTCAGCTCGCCGGCGAGCAGTGGCAGGGTGCCGGCCAGTGTCTTGATCAGGGTGGACTTGCCGGCGCCGTTCGGACCCAGAATACCGATGCGCGCGCCGGGTGCCAGCTGCAGTTTGACGTTCTGCAAAATGGCCGAGCCGTTGTAGCCAAGTATCCCTTCGCGCAGATCCAGCAGCGGATTGGACTGGCTGTCCGCTTCGCGGAAGCTGAAATTGAATGGCGAATCCATATGCGCCGGACTGAGCAGTTCCATGCGTTCGAGCGCTTTGAGGCGACTCTGTGCCTGACGGGCCTTGGTAGCCTGAGCGCGGAAGCGGGCAATGTACTTCTGCATATGTTCGCGCTGGGCCTGCTGCTTCTCGAAGGCGGCCTGCTGCTGGCTCAAGCGTTCGGCACGGGTGCGTTCGAACTGGCTGTAGCCACCGCGATAGAGCGTCAGCTGGCGGGCTTCCATATGCACTATATGTTCGACCACGGCATCCAGAAAGTCCCGGTCATGGGAGATCAGCAACAAGGTACCCTGATAGCTCTTCAGCCAGTCTTCCAGCCACAGGATGGCATCCAGATCCAGGTGGTTGGTGGGGTCGTCGAGCAGCAGCAAGTCGGAGGGTGACATCAAGGCCTGAGCCAGGTTCAGGCGCATCCGCCAGCCGCCGGAGAAATCACCGACGCGGACCTCACATTGTGCTGAGGTGAAGCCCAGCCCGGCCAGCAGGGTGCGTGCGCGACTGTCGGCGCTGAAACCGTCATGGGCTTCCAGTTCGGCGTACAGGGTGCCAAGCTGACTGGTGTCGCGTTGCTGTTCGGCTTCCGTAAGTTTGCGCTGGGTAGCGCGCAGACGCTGGTCGCCATCCAGTACATAGTCGACGGCCAGCCGCTCCAGGTCATCTATCTCCTGGCGCATATGGGCAATGCGCCAATCTGCCGGGAGTGAGCAATCACCGGCATCGGGCGTCAGTTCGTTGCGCAGCAGCGCGAACAGGCTGGATTTGCCTGCGCCATTGGTGCCGAGCAGGCCCGCTTTCTGGCCCGGATGCAGGGTCAGGCTGGCGTTTTCCAGCAGCCGCAGCGGGCCGCGTTGCAGAGTCAGGGAATCGATCTTTATCATGGCGCGGAGTATATCAGTGTGAGGTGTCCGATGAGTGGATTGTCGCTGGCCGAATACGCCGGACAGCTGTACGCGCAGCCGGGCGTGGAAGCGCTGTTGCTGGGCTTGCAGGATGAGGACGGAGAGGATGTGTTACTGCTGCTCACGGCATGTTGGCTGGGGTCGCGCGGTGTCGCAGTGGACCAGACGCTATGGCAATCCTTGCACGCTCGGCAGCGGCCCTGGCGGCAGCAGGTTATTGAGCCGCTGCGGCAAGTACGGCGGGCCCTGACCGGTGATCCAGACGCACTCACCTTGCGAGAGCAGGTCAAAGCCTGTGAGCTGGCGGCGGAATGGCATCAGCTGGAGCAGTTGGCACAGCTTTGCGAAGGCCTGACGGGATTGGACGAGACGTTGCGCGCTATCAGGGCACATTTGCAGTGTTGCTGCGCTAGCAACAGTGCGCGGCTGGATCAGCTGGCTGAATTGGCGTGGGGAGGGTGATGAGGAGTGCTGCTGTCGCCGACCGCAGTCGGCGACAGCGGTGCATGTGTTACTCCGCGGAGTCCCCGGACGGGGCGGCAGCGGGCTTTCTGTTGCGAGGGCGGCGCGGTGCCTGACGACCGCCGGAGCGGGCGGCGGGTGTTGGGTTGTCGCGCTTTTCGATGGCCTGAGTTACCTGCAGGTCGATACGGTCCAGCCCTTTGGCCAGGCGCAGTGTCTGACGGACATCACTTTGCAGTTGGCGGATATAATCCTGGGCGTCATTGCGTGACTGGGTCAGCGCCGCGATGGCAGTGGACAGCTCTTCAATCTTGGTGGTCAGTTTCTCCACCGGCTTGCTGCCTTCCTGTTCGCGCGTGGCCAGCTTCTGCTGTGCTTCGTCGAGCTTCTCCTGCAACTT
>JASJKW010000155.1:0-2717 GCA_037621305.1 Pseudomonas sp. | reverse complement strand
GTTTTTCGGGCATCTGGGTGACAAGGTCGGGCGCAAGAAGACTCTGATTTACGCCCTGTTCACCATGGGTATCGCCACCTTTCTGATCGGCTTGCTGCCGACTTACCATTCAATTGGCTGGTGGGCACCCTTGTTGCTGGTGATCATGCGCCTGGCGCAAGGTTTTGCCATTGGCGGCGAGTGGTCAGGCGCCGCGCTGGTGGCCACAGAGAACGCGCCGGCAGGCAAACGGGCCCTGTTCGGCACCTTCCCGCAGCTGGGCGCGCCGCTGGGCTTCATCATCGCCAACGGACTGTTTCTGATCGTCGCCGCCGCCTTGCCGTCGGATGACCCTTCGCGGCCGTCCGAGGCATTTCTCGATTGGGGCTGGCGCATTCCCTTCCTGTTCTCTGCGGTGATGGTGATCATCGGCCTGTGGATTCGTCTGAATCTGGTAGAGAGCACAACCTTCTCGAAAACCGTCTCCGCCGGCAAAGTGGTCAAGCTGCCGTTGGGTGAAGTGATGCGCAAGAACTGGCGCGAGCTGATTCTCGGCACCTTCTATATGCTCGCGACCTACGTGCTCTTCTATCTGATGACCACCTTCTCCCTGAGCTATGGCCGCGCTCCGGTAGCACCGGCGGCGGGCCAGCTGTCCGGACTGGGTTACAGCTATAACAACTTCGTGCTGATGCTGATTGTCGGCGTAGTGTTCTTCGGCATATTCACACTGCTGTCCGGCCTTATGGCCGACCGGCTGGGACGACGCAAGACGCTGATCCTGGTTACGCTGGGCATCATTGTATTCAGCCTGTTGTGGGTGCCGTTGCTCAGTCTGGGCTTTGCCGGGGTGATGGCCTGGCTGATTCTCGGTTTCAGTCTGATGGGTATGACCTTCGGACCGATGGGCGCCCTGCTGCCGGAGCTGTTCCCCACCAACGTGCGCTACACCGGTTCGGGGATTTCCTACAACGTATCGTCCATCCTCGGGGCTGCCGTCGCGCCCTTTATCGCGGTCTGGCTGTGGAGCGTGGGCGATGGCAGTCCTTTCCTGGTCGGGGTGTATCTTGCCAGCATGGCATTCATCACGCTGATTGCGCTGGTGGTTGGCAAAGAGACCAAGAACGTCGATATCAATCACTGACGCAGCAGGATCAGAGCGGGGCCTGCAGTATTATCGCAAGCCCCGTTTACCCTACTGAGCCGAACAGCGGAGCTAATCAGCGGACCCATTTGCGCTTTATCCACCAGGCTTCTAAAATAGCCGCCACCCGGCAACCAGTGCTCCCCACTGGCAAGCATCCGGCTCCTCTCCTACTCTGGTTTCACTCTTCATGACAACGTCGGATACCGCCCCGCAGGGCAGCTGGCTCAGCGTGATCGCGCTGGCCCTGGCCGCTTTCATTTTCAATACCACGGAATTCGCGCCCGTAGCACTGCTCAGCGATATCGGCGCCAGCTTCGACATGCTGCCCGAACAAGTCGGCCTGATGCTGACGGTATACGCCTGGCTGGTGGCTCTGGCGTCACTGCCGCTGATGCTGTTGACGCGCAATATAGAGCGCCGCCGACTGCTGGTCGGCGTATTCCTGCTGTTTATCGTCTGCCATCTCCTGTCCTACGTGGCTTGGAGCTATGACGTGCTGGTGCTCAGTCGTGCGGGCATCGCTCTGGCCCACGCGGTGTTCTGGTCGATCACCGCCTCCCTCGCGGTGCGCGTAGCGCCGCCGGGCAGAGAAGCACAGGCTCTGGGTCTGCTGGCAACCGGGACGACGCTGGCCATGGTACTCGGTATTCCCCTGGGCCGACTGGTAGGCCAGTTGGTGGGCTGGCGTGTCACCTTCCTGGGGGTTGCTGTGGTGGCATTGCTGACCATGGTATGCCTGATGCGCATGCTGCCCCTGTTGCCCAGCCAGAACACCGGTTCACTCAGGAGTCTGCCACTGTTACTCAAGCGCCCTGCCCTGATGGCTGTCTATGTGCTGGTCGTGCTGGGTGTTACAGCGCACTTTACCGCCTATAGCTATATCGAACCTTTCGCCCGCGAGATAGCCGGTCTGATCGGCAACCAAATCACCTGGCTGCTGTTGTTATTCGGCGGTGCTGGACTGTTCGGCGCCCTGCTGTTCAGCCGTTACAGTCCCTACTATCCGCGCAGCGTGCTGATCGGCACCTTGCTCGCACTGGCTCTGTGCATGCTGCTTCTCTACTCGGCCGATACGTTCTGGGGCCTGGGCATGGTCTGTTTTGTCTGGGGTATCGCCATCCTCTGCTTCACTCTTGCGCTGCAATCGCGGGTATTGAAGATGGCTTCCGACGCCACCGATGTAGCAATGGCGCTGTTCTCGGGCCTGTACAACCTTGGTATCGGTGCCGGCGCCCTGTTGGGCAGCCAGATCACCATTCAAATGGGGCTGGCCAATATCGGGCTGGTAGGTGGGGCATTAGCGTTGGGCGCCCTTCTGCTATGCCTCACTGCCATGTGGCGTCTGGCTCCGCAGATGCCGGTGACGCCAAGAGCCGCCACCTGATCAGGCATACTGCCTCTTTATCGTCGAGCCGAGATCACCATGAAACGTTACATACTGCTTGATACCGCGCCCATTCCGAATAACGGCGGCGCTCTGTGCCTGTTCGAATACGGCGAGGACTTCGTCATCAAGCTGGAGGGCGGCAAGGGCGGGCAGCTGATGAACACGCGCATGCACGGCTCCGAAGATGCGCTGGCTGCCATTCCT
>JASJKW010000154.1:0-2699 GCA_037621305.1 Pseudomonas sp. | reverse complement strand
CGAGCATCAACTCAGCGGACTGGTGGCGGCCTCGTAGATGGAGCTGGCTCTGCCTCGCCCGGGCGGTACCCCGACCATGGACTTGCGCGTCGCCCTGCGTGACAGTCGCGCCGAATACCACAGCCGATATTTGCCCAGCCTGTCTCCAGCGATGAACCCGGCGCTCACTCAATGGTTGCAGGACTCACAGCTCAGCGGGTCGGTGCCACTGGCGATATTTGCCTATGAAGGTTCGCTGCTCAAAGCGGCCACTCCCGAAGAGCGAGAGATCAGCCTGTTCGGCCGACTGGAGCAGGGCAGCCTCATGTTCCAGCCGGGCTGGCCGGCGCTGGAAGACGTCAGCGGTTCCTTGTACCTGCATAATATCGACCTGGATATCAATCAGGCGCAGGGTCGGTTATTGCAGACCCGGCTTGATGACATCAGTGTATCGCTGGACCGCAATCCCGCTGACCAGAAGCTCGAGCTGCACATCGCCGGCGCCGTTACCGGACCGCTGAGCGATGGTCTGCAGCTGATGCAGGACACGCCATTGGCCAGGCTGACCGGCGACCCGCTGCATGGCTGGAGCGGGACAGGTGAGCTGCAGGGTGACCTGCAACTGGGCATACCGCTGACGGACGGCAAGCAGCCGGACGTCCATCTGCAACTGCAGGCGCGTGCGCAACAACTGAATATTCCGCAATTGCAGGCGCCCCTGCATGATCTGCTGGGTGATTTCAGCTATCAGCACGGCATTGGCCTGCGCAGCGACAAGGTCACTCTGCGCTTTCTCGATCAACCGGTAACCGGACGCATCGATCTGCGCGGGGCTGATCAACGCCTGCGACTGCAGGGCCGGCATCAGGTGAAGAACCTGCATGACTGGCCATTGCTCGATGCCTTGCCTGAGAAGCTGGCGGAGGGCAGTTTCGCCTGGGACGCCGAGCTGCTGTTGGGCGAGGATCTGCGCCAACTTCATGTGCGCAGCGATTTGAAAGGCGTCCGGCTTGACCTGCCTGGCCCGCTGGCCAAGACAGCGGAAGCCAGTCTGCCGAGCAAGTTGCAATTGGACATGGGCCCGTCGTCACGCTGGCAGTGGCAGATCGGCGACGACCTCCGCGGCCTGCTGCTTGAGCGCGATGGCGCGCTGTCCGGGGATATTCGCTACCGGCGTGGCGTACCCCGCATGCCGACCACCTCCGGCATCTCGGTCAGCGCCCGCTTCGAGGAGTTTGACTGGAATCAATGGCAAAGCTGGTTCACTTCCGGCGTGCTGCCGCAGAACGTGGTCACGGACACGCTTGATTCCGAGGGACTGACGCCGGCTCAGTTACTGAATGCGGTGCATGTCCAGACCGCACATTTCACCGGGTTCGGTCTTGAGCTGGACGAGCTGAATGTTGCTGCCAGCCCCTTGGCAGCCGGCTGGCAACTGGATGTCAGTCACCCTGATCTGCGCGGACGTATTCAGTTGCCGGCCGCCACTGATGGAGTCATCGCTGTGGATCTGCAGCGACTGGGCTTTCCCAAGACCACAGACCTGCCAAGCGAAGCCGATGGTTTCATCGAGCCGCTGGCCAGTGAAGATCCGCTGCGGAATATCAATCCGGCCAATCTGCCTGCCATGGACATAGGTATCGATGAGTTGTACTGGGGCGAGGATCTGGTTGGCGCAACCTACTTCAGATTACGCCCGACTGCTTCTGGGCTGGATATCAATGAGATCGATGTTGCTCTGCGTGGCGGCCTGCAGCTCAACGGCGCGATGCACTGGAACCCACAGCACACCCGATTTGACGGCAGCCTGGCAGCCGGTGACATCGGTCGCGTGCTGAGCGCCTGGCGTTATGCGCCGACCCTGACCAGTAAAGCCTTCACTGCCAGTGTCGGCCTGGAATGGCCCGGCTCGCCAGCCTGGTTCGCCTTGAAGCGCAGCACAGGTTCACTGGCGGTGCAGGCTCAGGATGGCATGCTGCAGAGCGGCGAAAGCTCTGCTGATGCATTGCGCGTTTTCGGTTTGCTGAACTTCAATACACTGGCCCGACGTCTGCGGCTGGACTTCTCCGATCTGTTCGGCAAGGGCACCGCCTATGATACCTTCAACGGCGAGGTTGCCCTGACCAACGGCCTGATACAAACCATGTCGCCGCTGATGATGGATGGCCCCAGCGCCAAGTTGCAGCTGGACGGCACCGTGGATCTGCCGGCGGATCGCATCGATATGGGCTTGCTGGTGACCTTGCCGGTGACCAACAACCTGCCGCTGGCGGCGATCATTGCTGGCGCCCCGCACATCGGTGGCGTCCTGTTTCTGGCCGACAAGATCCTCGGCGATCGCGTCGCGCGCTTTGCCTCGGTGAAGTACCGGATCAGTGGCAACTGGAGCCAGCCGTCGGTCGATTTTGACCGGGCGTTCGATAACAAGGCCGCCCTGGAGGATTGAAATGTCGCAAGTAGCCGCCATACAGATGATCAGTGGCGCGGACGTGCAGGCCAACCTGCGCACCGCCGCACGCCTGATAGCCGACGCCGCAGCCGCCGGTGCGCAGCTGGTACTGCTGCCCGAATGTTTCGCCGCCTTCGGTAACCGTACCCTGGCTGATATTGCTGCCGCCGAATACGAGGGCAGCGGCCCGATTCGGCCATTTCTCGCCGAGCAGGCCCGTCAGCACGGCATCTGGCTGGTGGCCGGTAGCATACCGCTACCCGCCGAGCCT
>JASJKW010000153.1:0-4373 GCA_037621305.1 Pseudomonas sp. | reverse complement strand
GGAAGATCATGTTCGTCGCTCCGATCTGGTGGTCGTGGCCGTGGGCAAACCCGGACTGGTCAAGGGTGAGTGGATCAAGCCGGGCGCTATTGTGATCGACGTAGGCATCAACCGCATGGAAGACGGTCGCCTGCGCGGTGACGTGGACTTCGACGCCGCAGCTGAACGCGCCGCCTGGATTACACCCGTGCCCGGCGGAGTCGGCCCGATGACCCGTGCTTGCCTGCTGGAAAACACGCTCACCGCCTGCGAAAAGCTGCATAGCTGATCTATCGAAGCAGCAGTCTTATGACTGGCTGCTGCCTCTCTGCCTATAAACTGGCGGTAGCACCCCCATCCACCGGCAGATTGATGCCGTTGATGAATGCCGCCGCCGGTGACGACAGAAACCCCACCGCATCGGCAAATTCCTCTGGCTCGGCAAAACGCCTGGCCGGAATGCTCTGCAACAGATCCCGCTCCACTTCCTGCTCCGTCTTGCCACTGACAGAAGCCCGATGGACAAACAGGCTTTCCAGCCGCGCCGTGCGGGTCAATCCTGGCAGTACGTTGTTGACCGTGATGCCATCGGCCCCCAGCTCCGACGCCAGGGTTTTCGCCCAGTTGGCCATGGCTGCCCGAATGGCGTTGGATACGCCCAGGGGGGGAATCGGGGTGTTCCCCGAGGTCGACAACACGTTGATGATCCGACCCTCACCACCCTCGCGCATACCAGGCAGCAATAGCTCCAGCAGAGTCTGACTGCTCAGCAGGTGCTGATTGAAAGCTGCAGCATAGCTCTCCGGTGAGGCTTGATGCGCCAGGCCCGGGGCCGGGCCGCCGGTATTGTTGACCCAGATACAGATCGGCCCACCCCGCTCCACTTCCTCCTGCACCGCTACCGACAACGCCGGCAGATCGCCAGAATCCACACAGATATAAGCATGCTTCTGCCCTTCGGCAGCAGGTAGTTGCCGAACCACCTCCGACAGTTTGTCTTCGCTGCGCGCAAGCACAATGACTTCTGCGCCCTGCAGCGCCAACTGTCGCGCACACGCCGCGCCCAACCCCTGACTGGCCCCGCCAATCAAGGCACGCCTTCCCACCAGATTCAGATCCATCTTTGACTCCCATCAATGTAATAAACCCGACTTAAGGGTTTGATATAGCTTGGATTATTCAATACAAAGCGACATTCCAGAGCCATACTGCCGCTTCGCCTGGATTGCCGATATAGGGCAGCCAACCCGACTTATTACCATGAGGAAAGCATAAAATGAGCGACAAACCAAAGCTTACAACAGTTGCCGGCGCACCCGTTACCGACAACCAGGACGTTGCCACCGCCGGTCCACGCGGCCCGATGCTGCTGCAGGACGTCTGGTTTCTGGAGAAACTCGCGCACTTCGACCGAGAAGTCATTCCCGAGCGCCGCATGCATGCCAAGGGCTCCGGTGCCTTCGGCGAACTCGTGATCACCCATGACATCACAAAATATACCAAGGCGCGCCTCTTCTCCGATATCGGCAAGAAAACACCGATGTTCGCGCGTTTCTCCACCGTCGCCGGCGAGCGCGGCGCCGCCGATGCAGAGCGCGATATCCGTGGTGCGGCTCTCAAGTTCTATACCGAACAGGGCAACTGGGATCTGGTCGGCAACAACACCCCGGTATTCTTCTTCCGCGACCCCTTGAAGTTCCCCGACCTGAACCACGCGGTCAAACGCGATCCGCGCACCAACATGCGCAACGCCAACAACAACTGGGATTTCTGGACCGGCCTGCCCGAATCACTGCATCAGGTGACCTATGTGATGGGCGACCGAGGTATTCCGGACGGTTACCGCCATATGCACCTGTTCGGCTCGCACACCTACAGTTTCATCAGTGCCGACAATCAGCGCTACTGGGTCAAGTTCCACTTCAAGACCCAACAGGGCATCAAGAATCTGACGGACGAAGAAGCTGCAGCCATCGTCGCCAATGATCGCGAAAGCTCCCAACGCGACCTGTACGAAGCCATCGAGCGCCAGGATTTTCCGCGCTGGACCATGTACGTACAGATCATGCCGGAAACCGAGGCGGAGCATTACCGCTTCCACCCGTTCGATCTGACCAAGATCTGGTCGAAGACGGATTACCCGCTGATTGAAGTGGGCTACATGGAATTGAACCGCAACCCGGAGAACTATTTCCAGGACGTAGAGCAATCCGCTTTCACACCAGCCAACGTGGTACCGGGTATCAGCTTCTCACCGGACCGCATGCTGCAAGGCCGACTGTTCTCCTACGGTGATGCCGCACGCTACCGTCTCGGCGTGAATCACCATCAGATCCCGGTCAACGCACCCCGCTGCCCGGTTCACAGCTTTCATCGTGACGGCGCCATGCGCGCAGACGGCAATCAGGGCAGCCGCCTGCACTACGAGCCGAACACCTACGGTGAGTGGCAGGAGCAACCTGATTTCAGTGAGCCGCCAATGGCACTGGAAGGTGTTGCCGGCCGTTACGATTTCCGTGCGGAGGACAGCGATTATTTCACCCAGCCGGGCAACCTGTTCCGCCTGATGTCCGCTGACGAGCAGCAACGTCTGTTCGCCAACACCGCGCGCGCCATGAACGGCGCCGAGCGTCACATCCTGATCCGCCACGCCAAGCACTGCGCCCTGGCTGACCCAGCCTACGGCGCCGGCATTGCCGCTGCGCTGGGCCTGACTGATGAGGAAATGAAAGGCTAAGCGCTAACGTCAGAAACACAAAAGCCCCGTCAGTTTTATTTCTGGCGGGGCTTTTTATTTTCTCAAGCGTTTGGTCGTTGCTCGCTGTGTGCATGGCCGCCCAGGCCTGGAGGGCCGCGCCGACACGCCGCAAGTACATCCCTGTAGGCTCGCGGTTGTATAGACCGGAGACATGGGTTACAGGTTGTTCGGACACATGGGTAACACTTTTACCTGTCGTTATCGTACACGCTTTGTCAGATTGTGCAGGTCCACTTCTCCTATTTGTTGATGACAAAAATGCAGGGTGTACTGCCCATCGACCAGGGTTGGTCTGAGCGCTATCTGCTTACCCACAAATCCCTCTCCCACCAGAATCACGTAACGGTGAAAAGAGATGCTCTGGTCCGAGGAAACCTTGCGCACCTCGTCGTTCAAACCGTACTCATACGGCAACAAATGTGTCACCCACTGACGCTGGCTGGGCTCATAGCGTGAGGCCGGTGTTTGTAGCTGTAAGGCCTCATGGGGACGCACTTCGTTGTACCGCTGACGCCAACGGTTGAAGGCTCGCTGGCAGTACTCCAGTGAGTCAAACTGCCGGCGCCCCAGCAACTCCGCCTTGAGAGTGCGGTGGAAACGCTCGTCTTTGCCTTGGGTTTGCGGATGGTAAGGGCGTGAATGACCAACGGTGATGCCCTGTTCAATCAGCCATACCGTCAGTCGAGAGAAGCGTCCATTACCGCCTCCAGCTCCCCACGGAGGGCCGTTGTCCATGGTCATGCGCTGGGGCAAGCCATATCGCCGGAATGTGCTGATGAGTGCATCCTGAACCGTCTGAAACCGCTCGTTCCCGCAGGCTTGGAGGCAAAGCGAAAAGCGGGAGAAGTCATCCAGTACGGTCAGTGGATGGCAGCGCTGCTGACCGACTGGCACGTGTCCTTTGAAATCCATCTGCCACAGCTCGTTGGGGTGAGCATGCTCGAAACGGATGTAGGTCACTGGTTCTGCAGGGGCATTCAAGCGCCCATGGCGACGTAAAATCGCGGTGATGGTGCTTGGTGTAGGCAAGTAGGAGTGCCCCTCGCGTTCCAGCACTGTACGCAGCTTACGCGCACCCCAGACAGGATACCGATCACGACAAGCAACAATGAGCGCTTCGACTTGCGCCGAGGTCTGCGCCGGCTGCCGAGCGGGGCGTCGTGAGCGATCATGCAGCCCCTCAGCTCCCTGCTCCTCGTAGCGGCGCAGCCATTTGTAGCCTGTTTTTCGGCTAATGCCATAGCGCCGGCACAACTCACTGAAAGAGAGCGTGCCACAGCGGTTCAATTCAACAAACTCGGTCCGTAGGTCCACAGCTGTAATCTCTTGCCAGGGCATTAGCAGTCTCCATGGAGGATGTAATGCCGAAGATTATTAACTGTTACCTATGTCTCCGAACGTTCTGTTACCCATGTCTCCGGTCTATACAGCGGTCGCCATCCATGGCGACACGACGGTCGGCGCCACCCTCCAGGCCTGCGCTACCGGCAAACCTTGGTAGTATCTGAGGGTTTAAAAACCACCAGCCACCGCTGAGCTTGTTGCCGGAACGCTGGGGTGGGGGGGGGGGGCGCCGGGGGGGGGGGCGGGTGGGGAAAACGAGCGACAAACAACCAAAGAGGGCGGCGGGGGGGAG
>JASJKW010000152.1:0-4078 GCA_037621305.1 Pseudomonas sp. | reverse complement strand
ATCAGGATCACATCGAGCTGATCGAGTGGGGCCTGCTGCATGTCACCGAGCCGGTACCAGCATTGCGGGTCGGCGAACACGTCCAGCGGACGCATGCAGGCCATGGCCTTGCCATCCTGCAGATACAGATCCTGCGGTTCCATATAGTGCAGTTCCCAGCCGCGCTGCTGCGCTGCCAGAAGCATGGCCAGAGAACTGTCCTTTTTATAGTGGATCACGCTGATCGGATCCATGACGATGCCAATGCGAATGCTCATGGTGGGGGTCGCTGTGGTGATTGAGAAGTAGCGGCAGTCTACCAAATTTGCTCCCGCAGGGATGAAAGATCGGAACAGCGGCCATGCAGGTGTCAATCCGGGGCTGGGCTGGCAAGTCTTAGTGGCGGTATGTCTCAGGTTCGAGAAGGGTTTATGGATTGCCCGGCAAATCTATGTTAAAAGTAGCCGGAAATGGAATTGGCCGGTCTCAGCCGGGAACCAGACCACCTTGCAATTGACCGTCGTTTATAACAAGGGCTGTGTTTATGGAAGAAAATTTCGAGAGCCTGAAAGTCATGGTGATTGATGACAGCAAGACCATTCGGCGTACCGCGGAAACGCTGCTGAAAAAGGTCGGATGTAACGTCATTACCGCTGTTGACGGCTTTGATGCCCTGGCTAAGATCGCTGATAATCACCCCGATATCATCTTTGTCGACATCATGATGCCCCGTCTTGATGGGTATCAGACCTGCGCTTTGATCAAGAACAACTCTGCGTTCCGTGCCACGCCGGTAATCATGCTGTCCAGCAAGGACGGCCTGTTTGACAAGGCCAAGGGCCGTATCGTGGGCTCTGATCAGTATCTGACCAAGCCATTCAGCAAGGAAGAGCTGCTGGGGGCCATCCAGGCCCACGTTCCGCAGTCGGAAAAAAAGATGGCCGGCGCAGCGGGCGTTTAACAGCTCGCCGACTCAATTTGAATATCCAGGGGGATAAATGGCTCGCATTCTAGTAGTTGATGATTCGCCGACCGAGTTGTACAAGCTCACCGGCATGTTGGAACAGCACGGTTTTGAAGTACTCAAGGCGGAAAATGGCGCCGATGGCGTGGCACTGGCGCGCCAGGAAAAGCCCGATGCCGTATTGATGGATATCGTCATGCCGGGGCTCAATGGTTTTCAGGCCACTCGCCAATTGACCAAGGACCCGGAAACCGCGAATATCCCGGTGATCATAGTGACCACCAAGGATCAGGAAACCGACAAGGTCTGGGGCAAGCGTCAGGGAGCCAAGGATTACCTCACCAAGCCGGTTGAGGAAGCGATCCTGATCAGCACGGTGAAAGCGGTGCTCAATACCTGACAGCACCCGCTTCACCGGCACATGACAACAGGGACGGTATGTCAGACACAACACATCCTTTCGATCTTCTTCAGCAGTTGGCGGCACGCTGTCGCCAGCGCGCTGCCGGGCTGCCGGCACAGCAAGCGGTGGCCGAGACCTGGAGCGGTATCGGTTTCCGCCTGGCTGGCCAGCCGATGGTTGCAGCCATGGGCGAGATCAGTGAAATCCTGCATGAGCCACGTTATACGGCACTGCCCCGGGTCAAAACCTGGGTCAGGGGCGTCGCCAACGTGCGCGGCCGACTGTTGCCGATCATCGATCTGAGCCACTTTCTGGATACACCAGCCACCACGCCGCGCAAGCAGCGCCGGGTGCTGGTGCTCGATCGTGACGAGTTGTTTGTCGGCCTGTTGGTCGATGAGCTGTTCGGCATGCAGCACTTCCCAGTTGACAGTTTTACCACCTCGGTGCCTGACCTCCCAGAAGAGTTCAGGCCGTTTGTGGTGGGCGCCTATACCGGTGAACAGGCATCAATGATATTCAATTTCCGGGCATTGGCACGCGACCAGGCGTTTCTTGATGTGGCGATCTGATCGAGGCGGGGCGGGCCGGTGTTGCCGGTACGTAATTCAGGACTTTAAGAAGCATGCGGTAGGCCAGGTAGGGGCCAGAAAATGAAAAAGCTTGATACCAATATACTGTCAACTTTGCGCAGCAATCGCACGATCAGTGGCCTGTTCGCTGCACTGATTCTGTCGTTGATTCTGCTGTTCATCAACTTCGTATATCTGAACGTTCAGAGTTCATATGATACGGAATACATCGGTCACTCCGGTGAGCTGCGAGTACTCTCCCAGCAGATCTCCAAGTCGGCAACGGAGGCGGCCACAGGTACGCCGGAAGCCTTCGGCCTGCTGCTGGAAACACGTAACGATTTCGAGCAGCGCTGGGGATACCTGGCCAATGGACGCGATGAAACCGGCCTGCCGGCAACCCCGGGTGCGTTGCAGGAGCCGCTGTCGCGAGTGCAGGCTGACTGGGACAAGCTGCGCGGCAATGCCGACGCCATTCTGAACAGTCAGAATACGGTACTGTCTCTGCATGAGGTCGCCGCGACACTGTCCGATACCGTGCCGCAACTGCAGATCGAATACGAAGACGTGGTAGACGTGCTGATCGACAGTGGCGCTGCTGCAGACCAGGTATCCATTGCCCAGCGGCAGTCGCTGCTGGCCGAGCGGATCCTCGGCTCGGTGAACCGGGTACTGACCGGTGACGCTGATGCGGTAATGGCAGCGGACAGCTTCGGCCGTGACGCCGGCCTGTTCGGTCGGGTGCTGGAAGGCATGCTGCAAGGCAATGACGTGATGAACATCAGTCAGGTGACCGATCCTGATGCGGTGAGCCGACTCAACGAAATTGCCGATCTGTTCAGCTTCGTATCGGACTCGGTTGATCAGATCCTGCTGACCTCCCCGGAGCTGTATCAGGTGCGTCTGGCGGCGAACGATATCTTCACCGATTCCCAGGTATTGCTGGACAACGTTTCAGACCTGGCCCAGGGTTTTGAGCAGCGCAGCGAGGCCCGTTGGCTGAATACCCTGTTGGGTTACATCCTGGGCATCATCGCCCTGGGCAGTATTTTGCTGATTGGCCTGCAGATGACCCGTGAAACTCGCCAGCGTCTGGCCGAGACGGCAGCAACCAACGAGCGTAACCAGACAGCGATTCTGCGTCTGCTTGATGAGATTGCCGACCTGGCCGACGGTGACCTGACTGCCGAAGCGACGGTAACCGAGGACTTCACCGGGGCCATCGCCGACTCGATCAACTTCTCCATCGACCAGTTGCGCGCGCTGGTGGAAACGATCAACCACACGGCATTGCAGGTGTCCTCGGCGGCGCAGGAAACCCAGGGTACGGCGATGCATCTGGCCGAAGCCTCCGAACACCAGGCACAGGAAATTGCCGGCGCTTCCGCAGCGGTCAACGAGATGGCGGTATCCATCGACCAGGTATCCGCCAACGCCGCCGAGTCGGCCGCGGTAGCCGAGCGTTCGGTAGCCATTGCCAACAAGGGTAACGAAGTGGTGCAGAGCACCATCTCCGGCATGGACGTCATTCGCGAGCAGATCCAGGACACCTCCAAGCGTATCAAGCGTCTGGGTGAATCGTCTCAGGAGATCGGTGACATTGTGAGCCTGATCAACGATATTGCTGACCAGACCAACATCCTCGCCTTGAACGCTGCGATCCAGGCCTCCATGGCCGGTGATGCAGGACGAGGCTTCGCGGTGGTCGCTGACGAAGTACAGCGTCTGGCTGAGCGCTCCTCGGGTGCTACCAAGCAGATCGAAGCGCTGGTGAAAACCATTCAGACCGACACCAACGAAGCGGTTATCTCCATGGAGCAGACCACCGCAGAAGTGGTCAGCGGTGCGCGCCTGACTCAGGATGCCGGTGTTGCTCTGGAAGAGATCGAGAAGGTATCCACCAGTCTGGCGGCGTTGATCCAGAACATCTCCAACGCAGCACGGCAACAGGCGTCTTCGGCGGGTCATATCTCCAACACGATGAATGTCATCCAGGAGATCACCTCGCAGACCTCGGCGGGTACCACCACCACCGCACGCAGCATTGGTGAGCTGGCCAAGCTGGCCGACAGCATGCGTCAGTCGGTGGAAGGCTTCACCCTGCCCGAGCACGGCTGAGCGCAGCGGCGGCCGGAATGCCGCCGTGAATAACAGCACAGC
>JASJKW010000151.1:0-3350 GCA_037621305.1 Pseudomonas sp. | reverse complement strand
CGCGCAGCCTGGGTTTTTCCATCGAGCAGATCGCCCAGCTCCTGGCGCTCTGGCAGGACCGCGAACGCAGTAGCGCTGTCGTCAAAGGTCTGGCACGCCAACACCTGCGGGAACTGGAGGAGAAGATCGCCGGACTGCAGTCCATGCATGACAGCCTGTCAGAGCTGGCCAGCTGCTGCCTGGGCGATGAACGGCCAGACTGCCCGATCCTGGAGCGCCTGGCCGATGAAGAAGAGCCTCTGAGGCAGTAAAACCCGCGCTCAGCGCAGGAAGTTGAACAGACTCAGTCCGCTGACCTTGACGAAGCTCTGCTGCGCGGCCTGCAAGACGATACTTTCCATGCTCAGGCGGCTGAGTGCTTCGGCGTAGTCCAGATCTTCCAGACCGGATTGCACCGTGGTGTTGATCAGGCTGGCTTCGTCGTTCTCGAGCTTGGTGGAGTCGATCACGTTGAGGCGTGCGCCGAGGCTGGTCTGTACACCGAGGACCTTGTCCATTGCATTGTCGAGGTTCTGCAGGCTGATCGACAGCATATCGCGGCGCTGCAGTTTGTCTTCGGTACTGTCACCGGGATTTTCCAGCGTCTCACGCAGCAGACGTACCGTGTCCAGCACGCTGCGTTTTTCAGTGTTGTCGTTCGACCCGACACTGATGGAGAAGCTATCGTCTTCCGCCAGCTCACCATCAAGGGTCACCGCCACCCCACCGTAACGGATTTCATAGCCACCGTCGGCGTTCGCTTCCAGCGCACCCTCAACCAACACATCACCATCGCCGTTGACGATCTGGTAACTGCTGGCGTCAGCGCCAATCACGATATTGACGCTACCCTGGGGATAGAACTCGGTATCGTAGGTGCCTTTGTTTTCCACCACACCGAGTGAGATGCGCACATCGCTTTCAGGATCAACCGGGTGCGCTGCCGTCTCCACCCGGTTGACGTTACCCACATCAACAAACAACTCCTTGCCATTATCATTGATAGCAACCATCTTGGCGCTGCCGATCTGGATCGAGCGCTGCCCTTCGTCTCCTTCATAGCTGTAGCGGCCATCGGCCCCTTTGACGAAGGGCTGCGAATCACTCTGATATCCGCCAAACAGATACTCACCCCGAGCATTCTGGCTGTTGAGCAAACTATAAAGTTCACCTTCACGCTCAGTCAGCTCCTGTGCCAGAGCCTGTCGCCCACCGGCATCCAGCGCGCCGTTGCCGGCCTCCAGGGCAATTTCCCGGACCCGTTGCAGGACGTTGTTCACCGAGTTCAGAATCGCCTCTTCCTGGGTCAGACTATTGGTGGCCGCCGTCAGATTATCCTTGTACTGGTTCAGTTTTCCGGCTTCCTGCCCCAACTGCAGCAGGCGCACCGACGCCACCGGGTCATCCGCAGGAGTGAGGATGCGTTTGCCGGAGGTGATCTGCTGCTGCGTTCGGGTGACCGCAGAATAGTTATCCTGAATGCCGCGAACGCCGGTATTGAATGCCTGGATGGTGGAAATACGCATAATTGTCGGCCCCGTCAGCGGATGCTGTTGATCAATGTATCGAACACAGTGCGCGCAACTTGAATGATCTGTGCAGACGCGTTGTAGTACTGCTCGAACTGAATCAGATTGGCCGCCTCTTCGTCGAGGTTCACCGCCGAGACCGAGTTACGGTTGTTGGTGGCCTGCACCAGCATGGCCTGGTTGGCCTCCGCCTCGGTACGCGACTGGGCGGTGAAGGTGGCGACCTTCTGCACCAGATCGCCATAGCCATCGAGCAACGAGAAGCCTCGGGCGCCCTCCCCTTTGCCGAGTACCTGCTCGGTCTGCAGCTTGGATAACGCCAGAGCGTTGCGGTTGTCAGCAACCCCCGAGTTCAAGCCGACCGAGAAGCTGTCGCCGTCCAGTGGCGTGCCGGACATGCTCATGCTGAACGAGTAGCCCCCGCTGGTCCACTCGATGACATTGGTCTGACCAGGAGTGATGATCAGCGGATCGGGATCGGTGGTACCACCATCGATACTCAGTATGTTGGTAGCCTGGTCATAGGTGAATACCACCGGCGCCTGCAGACTGTCCGAGTTGATCGGCTGTGCTCCGCCAGTGATGGTCGGCTGGGTGAGCTGCGCGGTGCCTCGGTTGTCCAGACTGGCATCAGAGGAGACGGGCGCGGCAAAGGCCAGTTCCTGGGGCTGTTTCATCACCACTTCCAGCCCTGACGCACCATTGCGGGTCGGAGTCAGCAGGTAGCGGTCACCCTCTTTATAGGGGCCGGCATTATAATCTCCATCGGTACCGCGCGTCAGATCCAGCCCATCGAACACAGCAGGCTTGCCCTTGGCTGGATCGAGGTCAAAGGGTCCCAGCACCCGATTGTCGCCGACGCGGCGGACGGTGAACTCGGTACCGCTGGTGAAGGTGAGTTCATAGTCCGATGTGCTCAAGGCCGACGTATCGGTGATACGCACGTCCAGTGTGGCCTCGGAGCTGTTGCCCTCGCGGCCACGACTGCGCAGATCCAGGTAGGCGTCGCTGTTGATATCACCAAACAGATTGCCACCCACCTTCCCGTTCAGGTCCAGCCCCTGACCCAACTGCTGGTTGAACTCGCTGGCGATCGACAACGACATGCGACCCAGCGCATTGAAGGCCAGATCCAGCACATCCTGGCGATAGTTGAGCAGACCGCCCAGCTCGCCGCCGTTGATCAGCTGGGTAACGTCCTGCGCGGTGTTACCGCTGACCAGTTGAATATCCACCCGCGACGGGTCTGCGCGGCCGGGCGTGGCCTGCAGTATGGAGGCCTCCTTGCCGACCACCAGGGGCTGACCGGAGCCAATAAACAGGTTGACGCTGTTGTCGTCCTGATTGACCACAGTCACGCCGACATAGCTGCTGAGCTCCCGGATAGCTTCATCACGAGCATCCAGCAGATCATTCGGCACCGAGCCATTGGCGGAAGCCTTGGCAATGGCGTCGTTATAACCGGCCACCGATTGCGCCAGCCGGCTGACCTGCTGGGTCACTCCGGTCATCTGCTGACTGATGAACTGGTTCTGGGTAGAGAGCTGCTGATGAACCGAATTGAAACGCCCGGCCAACCCCTGCGCCTCGGACAGAAACAACTGGCGCGCCGGCAGGCTGGCCGGATCTTCGATGGCCGTCTGCAGCGCATCGAAGTAGTTCTGCATACCGGTGGTAATCCCGGACGCCGTGCTGGACAAAGTGCTGTTCAGCTCCTCAATCTGCGCGTTATAGGCATTGACCTCTGCTGCAGCCGATGTGGTCGAGCGCACCTGATTGGTCAGAAACTGGTTATAGATTCGCTGGACATCGACCACCTTGGTGCCGGTGCCCATATAACCG
>JASJKW010000150.1:0-2953 GCA_037621305.1 Pseudomonas sp. | reverse complement strand
ATAACTTACCAACTGTATTTTCCTACAGTAAACCGCGCTCCACCTATTGCACGATATCATTATACGCTGACGAAATTGCTGTCTTCTGCTGGGCGCCATCGCCGCCGGAGTTACCATTATTTCAACCGAAGAACTGTTCCGCTTCGTTTCCATCGCCACCAGCCAGCTAGACAGCCACTACACATGGCAGGGCGCGCAATAGATAGCCAGCCCATTGCACCGGTCACGCCAGCAGCAAGCACCCAGTGCGGCGCCCAAGAGTTAAACCGGCACCGCACACGCCAAATTCGTGAACCACGCTGATGATGGCAGCAGATCACCGAAAGCCCACATGCCAGTGCCAAAAACTGCAAACACATTTGCCACATGCAGATAGGCCTGCCCGCGAGTAAGCCCCCAACGCCAGCAGGCACTGAATTTTTTCTCGTTAACGCCCACATACCCCTGCATGAACACAGCGACACCCACCAGAAGTCCGCCGAGCCTGGGAGTCCAACAAATCTCTGGCCACAAGGTGTTAAGCAAGCTGGCGTAGGCGAGCGACCCAGACACCATTGAGAAAGTCAGGAGAGTCGGATAGGTTCTGAGATTAATGACTTTCACGCGGTGTCTCCTTGGCATAACGCTCGTCAATGTAATCCAGCGCATCCCGCTCCACCGCGCTCATCTTCTTCCGATGCGCCAACATGGCCTGGGCGGCCTGCCGCACTGCCTCACGCTCGGCTTCTGGGCGCTTGGCTACACGGCCGACGGCGATCTTGTAGGTATTGAGCGATGGGGTTCCGAAACTGTCGACGTAGCTACGGATCAGCTCGGCGTCAATGCGGCCGTCCCCTGATACGCTTCGGCAATAGCTCGCCATGGCTTCCCGCTCGCGAGGCATGAGTCTGCCGTCGGCTTTGGCAATGTAATAGAGCACCCGCAGAGCCTCGAACTCCTTATCCCAGATCGCATCTATCGAGCCGGCCGGAGAGTCCTCGTAGATGCCCTCCAGATGCCCGTACACGTCCGCGACAACCTCCCCCGTGTCTTCGTTGAAGCATTCCAGGATCCGATCCAAGTGGAATGTTCTGGGCTGATTCCGCAGCAAGCATTGCCCAACCAGAGTGGGCTTACCCGTGTAGTCGCCTACGGAGCGCACCCGAACTGAGCGATCGGTGATCTGGCCTGCACCGTCCCGGTACTTGATGTGGAGGTTGGCAGCAACGGAGAAGGTTTCCACTGTTTCCCAGTGGTCGCGGCTCTCCACGGGCTCTCGGGCAAGCTCCGGCGGCGGGCGCGAGAACTCCGCCCTAGCGGAAGCTCTTTTGAGGTCATCCAGCCGCAGTGCCTCTTTGTGCTTACGCTTCGCTCGGCTGACCCTGTCTGAAAAGATCAAGGCCCCGATGATGATGAAAAAAATCAGTGCGCCTTCCATGTAAACCGCCTCCCCGTGGTGAACGGGCATGATGGCACAGCGACTGCTACACCTCCACCTGGTACTGCGCCAACTCCGGCGCTGACACGGTCACGCGTCCCTCCACCAAAAACACCCTTCAATCCGCGCCAGCAGCTCTGGCGGCATTATAAATTCGCTCGCAAGCACGCCCCGCTACTCGAGCTCCATCAGCCGCTGCTGCGAACTCACCCGCCAGGTGGTCAGATTGCTCAAGCAGCTCGGCGAGCATTCCGACGGTACGGCGGGCTGCTTCGCACTCTGCGGCAGTGGCGGCAGATCCAGCTGCACGGGTGGTAATGGCTGCGAGTTGTTTGCGCAACCCGCCAGTAGCAGCGTCAGCAGCAGCAAGCTCGGCAGCCATGCGTTCGTTTTCAGCTTGTGTTTCATCGCTCATCACTCCTATCAGATTGCGCAGCGCGGATTCACGCTCGCGTGCAGCAGTCAGCTGGCTTGCCATGGCTGTGGCGTGGTCACGCTCCAGCGCAGTGTATCTGGCATCCCAGCGCGATCCGCTCCAGCCCCAGCCAATAGCAAAGCCAACCAGCAGCAACCCAACTACAGCGGCAACCAGAATGCGGGCGCTCATTTGCGGCCACCGTGCTCCAGACTGTAATGGTTGCCATCGTTGAAGCGGCCGCCCCAAGTACCACCAATAGACTCCCAATATTCGCCCAGCGGCTGGTGTGCTTCAGTCGTCGTCAGGTATTCCCCGCCACGGAACAGATTGAAATCCACGGCCAAGCGCTCTTTGTGCAACGAGCTCGCGGAGCTGTATCCGATACGCCGACCAACCTGGCCATGCAAACGCGGATCTCGGTAGGCATCGCCGAACGTGAGTTCGTAGCCCTGCTGGTAGGCGTGCTCGATCAGCTGGCCGATCATGCGGGTAAAACGGCGTTGCTTCTGGCCAAGGGATTCGCTCATGGTGTTCTCCAGGCAATAAAAAACCCGCCGGGTGGCGGGTTTGATGATGACGTTCGGTCGATGGTTATTTGGTTTTGGCGGCCAGCGGCACCAATGCAGCCATCTGCTGTTTTGCAATGGGGTGGCCGTGGGCGGCGGCTTTGGTCAGCCACATGAGACCGATACTTTCGTTTTTGGGTACGCCGACTCCCTTTATATGCAGCTTGGCCAGGTTGTGCATGGCGTCGGGATGCTGTTGCTCGACTGCCAGGTTCAACCAGTGCAAGGCAATATCGACCTTGCCGGCATCGAGGAACAGTTGGGCCAGATCATTCTGAGCCTCGGCGTCACCGGCGTCGGCATCGATGAGCAGTTCATGGTCTTCCGGTTCGACGGGAATACAAAGCAGCGGGGCGATATCATCAAAGGCAAGCAGGGCCCTCAGGCGCTCATCGTCGGCATCGAGCCGGGTGATCTGCCCTTCGGTGATTCGTCGCCAGAGTGTGCGCTTGCTGATCTCGGTGACGATGATTGCTGTTTCCAAACTGATTGATTTCACGGTTCATCCTTTGAATTAGAGCGTTTGGCACACCTACACCTGTGCCATCCCCG
>JASJKW010000149.1:0-2960 GCA_037621305.1 Pseudomonas sp. | reverse complement strand
TCGATGGCTCCCATGCTCTGCGTGGGAGCCGGCGCCGTGGACGCTCTGTGTCCGAACCAGCCTGCCTGCACAACGCCAAAACGGGACGCTGAGCGTCCCGGTATGCATTCCCACGCTGGAGCGTGGGAATGCTCTGGTATGGAGCCAGCACTCATCTTTCGATGGCTCCCATGCTCTGCGTGGGAGCCGGCGCCGTGGACGCTCTGCGTCCGAACCAGCCAGCCTGCACGCGAAACGTCAGACTCGCCTTCACTATTACGCAACTGCTCTGCCCACAGACGGGCATAGGCACCGCCTGCCGCCAATAGCTGCTGATGATTGCCCTGCTCCACCACCCGCCCCTGATCCAACACCAGAATCTGCTCGGCGTGGGTAATGGTGGATAAGCGGTGGGCAATGGCCAGCGTGGTGCGCCGCTGCGCTACCAGGTTGATTGAGTCAAGAATCCGCCGTTCGGAATGGGTATCCAGAGAGGATGTGGCTTCATCCAGAATCAGCAGTTGCGGGTCCTTGAGCAATACGCGCGCGATGGCAATACGCTGCTTCTCACCGCCGGACAGTTTCAGCCCTCGCTCGCCCACCTGAGTATCCAACCCCTCGGGCAACCGTGCGACGAAATCCTCCAGCTGCGCCATGCGCAGTGCATTCCAGATATCCTCGTCGCTGGCACCGGGTTTGCCGTAGGCGATGTTGTACCCGATGCTGTCATTGAACAGCACGGTGTCCTGCGGCACCACACCGATAGCCTGACGCAGGCTGTGCTGGCTGACGCTGCGGATATCCTGACCATCGATACTGATACTGCCGCTGCTGACGTCATAGAAGCGGAACAACAGCCGCGCCAATGTCGATTTGCCAGCGCCGCTGGGGCCGACCACGGCCAATGTCTGACCGGCAGGAATGGTGAAGCTGACATCCTCAAGAATCGGCCGTTCCGTTGTATAGGCGTGGTTTACCTTGTCGAATCGCACCGCTCCGCCGCTGATTTTCAGCGCAGGAGCCGCATCGGCATCCATTACCTTGACCGGTGCTTCCAGCAGACCGAACAGACGCTCGATATTGATCAGCGCCTCACGAATCTCCCGGTAGATGAAGCCGAGGAAGTTCAACGGGATGAACAGCTGGATCATGTAGGCATTGATCATCACCAGCTCCCCCAGGGTCATGCTGCCCGCAGAAACCTGTCGCGCCGCCAGTACCATCATCAGCGTCACCGAGCCGGCGATGATCAGCGCCTGGCCTGAATTCAGCGCCGCCAATGACAACCGGGTTTTCATCCGCGCCGCTTCCCAACCCGCCAGATGCTCGTCGTATTGCCGCGCCTCGAACTCTTCGTTTCCGAAGTACTTCACCGTTTCGTAGTTCAGCAGACTGTCTATCGCCCGGGTGTTGGAACTGTTATCCAGCTGATTGCTTTCCCGCACGAAGCGGTTGCGCCATTCAGTGAAGACGATGGTGAACAGCCCATAGACAATCACCGCCCCCAACACCGTCAGTGCGTACACCGGACTGAAGTTGGCCAGCAGGATGACGGCAATCAGGCCGATTTCCAGCAAGGTTGGCAGGATATTGAAGACCATGAAGCGCAGCAGAAAACTGATGCCGCTGGTACCGCGCTCGATATCCCGTGCCAGCCCACCGGTACGGCGCGACAGGTGAAAGCCCAGATCCAGCCGGTGCAGGTGCTCGAACACCTTGAGTGATATGCGCCGCATGGCCCGCTCGGCTACGCGGGCAAAAACCGCGTCCCGCAGCTCCGAGAACAGCACTGTGGAGAAACGCAGCAGTCCATAGGCTGCGAGCAACGCCACCGGCACCAGAATAAGGGCATCGGTCGTTTCCTCATAGTGCTCGACGATCAACTTGAGCACCCAGGGCACCGCCACACCGGCGACCTTGGCCAGCAGAAGACACGCCATCGCCAGGGTTACACGGCCGCGGAATTCGCTCAGGTAGGGAACGAGACTGCGGATGATCCGCCAATTGACCGGACCACCGGCATAGGAACTGTCACTTCTGGGTCGCAATGCAAGAGCCTCGGAATGATATGCCAAAGCGGCAGTCTATCACTCCGAGACCCATTACTTGTCACTCAGCCTTCCGCCTCCAGGTTGGCAACCACTGGCGCAGGCGCTGGGTCATCATGCTCTTCGGGGATAGGCTCGACGCTCCGATCCCAACCCACCAGCAACAGAGTGGTCAATACGCCGAACAGCAATCCAACCCAGGGCTCGAAGAACGCCAGACCTGCACCTATCATCAGCACCGCGCCACGTGATGCATTGCTCTTGGGAATGGCCATGGCGATATAAGCACAGGCGAAACCGGTCAGCACCAGCGTCAGCGACAGCGCGATACCCAGCAGCGGTTGCAGCCCGGTGACCAGCGGTAGCGTGAAAAACAGGATGGGAATGCCCATACCATAATAGGAAATCAAGCCACTGTGCAGACTGTCCATGGTCTGCTTACCCTGCTTCCAGCGCTGAATGATGATCACATGCACACCGGTCCACATCGGCCCCTGAGTCGGGAAGAATGGCGCACTGATGCCCATCAGCGCGTTACGGATGGCCAGCGCGAAGTGTGAGCGGGTCGGGTTGATGTCGATGTGTTCGTCGTTGCGCTCTTTCAGACCCTCGCGAATCACTTCGTTGCCGGTGACCAGGTCACCAAACAGGATGACGTAGGTGATGATAGCCAGCGGCATCGCCTGGACCATCACGGTAAAACTGGGAAAACCAATGGAGAACGGCGACATCTTGGCCCACATATCCGCTACCGGCGGGACCATGAAACCCCATTGAATGTCGTAGGAAACTTCTCCGACCATGGGTCCGACAACGGCAGCAATCAGGAAGCCCGGCAGCAATCCCAGCGCCGCAACCCTGGCTACCCAGCGATACTTCTCCTTGAGTCTCTGCATGGGCAGCGAGAAGGCGAAGATCAGGCAGACCGCACAG